>DATATI010000034.1 GCA_036268875.1 Polyangia bacterium
GACAGCACGTCCAATGTCACCGAATCCAGCGGTTTCTCATTCAACAACCTGCGCATCGAAGCGCCCGACGAGAGCGGACTGGTCGGTTACTGGAAATTCGACGAGGGCCAGGGCACGGTCATCCACGACGCCTCCGGAACCGGCAACGACGGGACCCTGACCTCGACGAGCTGGACGGATTCGACGCCGCCTGCGATCGATTTCGACAACCATGCCGGCGTCACATTCAACGGCAGCACCTCTTACGGTGTGTTGGGCACGACCTCGCTCCCGGCGAACAACGCTTCCCAAAGCATTTCGTTTTGGTTCAACAGCGGTACCAACGCCGGCGGCACCGGCAACGATATGGTGACGTTGTGGAACGGCGGTTCCAGCAGCGTCACTTCAGTCGGCATCGTTGGTGCCGGCCTCCTTGGCGTATGGAAATGGGGACCGATCACACTGGTCTCGACGTCAGCACCATCGACCGGCGCGTGGCACCATGTCGTCTACACGTACAAAAGCACCGGCACCGTGAACACCCTTTACGTTGACGGAGTGTCCGTCAGCACCAGCACCACGGCGCCCAACTCGGCCACGCCCACCGCCGCCGAGATCGGCGGATTCAACGGCTCCAATCTCTATACTGGCTCGATCGATGACCTGCGCATCTATAACGTCACGCTGACCGCGACTCAAGTCGCCAATCTGTATGCCGGCGGCTATTCCGGTGTGGGCAGCAACACCGTCGTCACCCTGGGCGCCAACCTGACCGTGAACAAGACGCTGGCCATCGACGATGGCACCCTCGACACCAGCACCTTCACAGTCAACGCGGCCGCCACCGATTCGACCCAGACCGCGACTGTCAACGGCACTCTGAAGGTTGGTTCGAACACGGCCACCTTCAACGGCGGGCTGACCATCGGAAAACTGGGCAGCGTCACGGAGAACACGGCGGGCGGCAAGGTCGCCCTTGGCACGAGGGGGGTGGTCGAGTTCGACGAACCTTCCGGCGGGGCGGTGGGGTTCCCGACGGCGGCGTTCAACTGGAACACGTTCGCCTTCTGGCGAGAGTACGTCACGTACAGTTCGTACGTCGGGGCTTCGACCGCGGACACGGTGCTGGCGATGACCGCGGACGGCGGGACGAAATATTCCTGGCCACTCCCATCTGCGCATGGATCCCTGGTCGGCACGCCGCGCTGGAACACGGAAGGCACGTCTCCCGGCACGCAGTACATCTACCTCATCACAACGACCGGCTACGTCTACAAGGTGCTGGACGACGGCACGCAGCTCGCCACGGTCTCGGGGTGGCCCTATCACAACGGCGCGTCCGCCACCGCCACCTCTCCTCTCGCCAACGATTCCAGCAATCTTTACTGGAGCGGTTTCGCCGGCGACGGGACTACCCCCAAGATATTCAGCCTGACGCTGGCCGGCGTTCTGAACGGCACGGGGTTGACCATCGCTTCGAACGTCACCGCGGCACCGGCCTTGGCGACGGTCAGCGCAACGCCCTACGTCTTCTTCGCCATCGCCAGTCACGTCTATCAGGAGACACTGACCCTGGGGACACAAATTACCAGCACCCAGCCGACGACTGCGGTCAACGGCCGCGTCACTGTCTACAACAACATCATTTATTTTCCCGAAAACAACGGCAAGGTCTGGGCTCTCAATGCGTCAGCCAGTGCTCCGACCACGGCCTGGTCTTATCAGGATGCCACCGGGGCCGTGGTCAGCAATATCTACGTGGACGTTACGGCCAATCGTACCTGTTTCGGGGATGCGGCCGGCTACATCTATGTGCTCAACAGCGCCGGCGCGGCGTTGACCGGATTTCCCTGGCAGATCTCGTCCAGCGACGTTTTTTCGATTGCCCCGCTGTCACGAAACGGCGTCCTCCTGATCGGCACCGCCGCTGGCAAGGTCTACGAAATCGATGAGACCAACGGGACCACCAGGGCTCTGACTCACACGTATACGTTGCCGGGAGGGGCCGCCGTATCGAGCATCTCGTTCAACTCGTCAGCCAATGCCGGCAACGGCGCCTACACGGTCGGCACGTCGGACGGCAAGCTCTACTATATCAACGCAGGCACTGATCCGACGTCGGGGAACCCATGAAGCGCCGCGCTTGCATGGTCTTCCTGGCTGGCCTGACCCTGGCGTCTGCACAGGTCCTGGCCGCGGACTGGCCCGACATGGGCCTTGGATCGGCGCGCGCCCGCTTGAGCGCCGAGGTGCTGGGGCCATCCTTCGGTCGCACACCGTCGTGGGCCAGCCGGCTGCCGCCTCTGCGCGACACCAGTTATCTCGCGTTGCTGGCATCGCCCGCCGCGGCCGACGGCTTCGTGGTGATCGGTACCTCCACCAACCGCCTGCGGGCCCTGCGCGAAAC
Organism: Polyangia bacterium; assembly: GCA_036268875.1. GTDB lineage: Bacteria > Myxococcota_A > Polyangia > Fen-1088 > Fen-1088 > DATKEU01. Next base: position 2,387 of record DATATI010000034.1, read on the forward strand.
TGACGGCGAGTTGCTGTGGGAGGTGCCAACCCGGGACGCCGTGTTCTCGTCGCCGGTGCTGTACCGCGGGCGCGCCTACGCGGCTTCGCTGCGGGGCGATCTGTCGGCGGTCAACCTGGCGAACGGCTCGGTGGCGTGGAGCAGTGATCTGGGTGGCGAGGTCTATGCCGCGCCGGCGATCGCCGATGATGCTCTTTACGTTGCCGTGGGCAGCCCGGCGCCGGCGCTGGTGCGTCTCGATCTCCAGACCGGCGCGGTGATGTGGACGGCCGCAGTTGGCGCCCAGCCTCTTCGCAGCGCGCCGGCGGTCGCGGATGGCCACGTCATCGTCGGTGAATCGGATGGCACCTGGCACGGTGTCTCCGCCGCCACGGGAGCGGTCGAGTGGACCACGGCCGTCCCCGGGATCGTGCAAATGACCGGGCCGCTGATCCAGCAAGGGACGATCTACCTCGTGCCGGCGGGGCCGACGCTGAAGCTGTACGCGCTGGATCTGGCCACGGGGCAGCCGCGCCAGGGATGGCCGCTGGCGGTCACGCTGCCGGACGATTCGCTGGCCGGCGTGCGGATCACCACCAATCACGTGACCTCGTCGCTGGCCAGTGCTGGCGCGAATCTGGTCGCCTTCCAGGTTCGGCGCGAGGAGCGCATCGATACTGACGGCGACGGCGTCGTGGACACGATCACGATGGCAGAGTTCGTGGCCGGCGTTGACGTGGGCTACACGACGACGGCCTGGCTTGCGCAAGGTACCCGCGTCGTGACCCACGATGACAACGCGGTGCCAATGTACGGGATCGCGTCGACACCGGCGGCGTTCGCAGGCCGGGGCGGCGTCCTTTTGACGGTCGCGTCCGGGTTGAGCAACCGTTTTCAAACCTTGAGCGGCGCCACCGGAACCGTGCGTGCCAGCGGCGCTCTGGGCGGCGTCACACGCGGCTCGCCCATCGTCACCAACGCGGGCCTCATCATCGGCACCGACGACGGCGCCTTGGTTCGACTGCCGTCGACGGCGAACCAGCCGCCGGCCGCGCCGGCCGCGCAATTTTTCCCGCCCGTCGGCGCGCAGGCCGACCTCAAGAACGTTCGTCTGGAATGGGGCGCGTCGCTCGAGCCTGACGGCGACGCCGTGAGCTACATCGTTCGCTGGGATTCAGACGGTGAGGTGCTGAGAGATTGGGCAGGCGAGCTGGTCACGTCGAGTGAGCAGACCACGGTCCGGTTGCCGGCCTTGCCCGCCGGGGGCACGTACACCTGGGCGGTCCGGGCGCGCGACGCGAAGGGCGCGCTGTCCGCGTGGTCGGCGCGGCAGACCTTCGAGGCCGTCGCCCCGCCCCCGGTGGCGATCGGCGGGCAGCAATTTGGCGACCTCGCATCGGCGTTGGCCGCAGCGACGGCCGGCAGCGTGGTGTCGCTGGGGGCGGGAACTTATCCCTTGGTCGATTCGCTGTCGGTTCCGCCGGGTGTCACCCTGGCGGGCGCCGGACCGCACCTCACCGTGCTCTCGGGTCAGGGCCTATCAGCGGCCGTGGTCATCAACGGCGGCACCCCAGGCCAGCCGGCTCTACGGTCACTGACCGTGGCGAACGCGGCGGTCGGCGTGCGCGTCGATGGTGGCCACGACGTCGAGTTGCGCAACGTCATCCTTCGCGACAACACTGAAGCCGGCTTGCGCGTGCTGGCGAACGCGACCGCCAGCCTGATCAACGGCACGGTACTGCGAAACGCCGTCGGCACCGACGTCGACGGCACGACGTCGATCCGAAATTCGCTGATCACGGCGAACGCCATCGGCCTTTCGGCCGGAAGCACCGGACTTATCACCACGACCTATTCGAACGTCGCCGAGAACACCACCGCCGATCGCCGCGGCGTCGCGGCTGGGAACGGCGATCTGACGGTCGCGGTGCAATTCGTCGCCGCGAACGACTACCGTCTTGCCGCCGCGCAGAGGACCACCGACCACGGCGATCCCACCGACGCTTTCGACCAGGAACCGCAACCGAACGGCACTCGCATCAACATCGGGGCTTTCGGCAACACGCCGTTCGCCGAGCTCAGCGTGTGGTCGACCGCGCTGGTTCCCCAGAGCGGCGCAGGCGCCACACCGGTCGCCGTTACTCCGGCCGCGCCCGGCACGAATGGCGATGGTGGTTGCGCCGTGGCGACCGGCCGATGGTCGGGCTCTGACACGGTGAACCTTACGCTGATCGCTCTGGCAATCATCAGTGCAGCCCGCCGACGGCGGCGCCAAGGGCCTGCTTAGAAAGTATTTCATTCACAGGGCGCGACGACCATCTGCCAGCGGTGGTGTCGCGACGGCTTGTATGGGGCCAGGACACCATCAACCAAATTGGGGACGGAAGGCCTTCCCCCGCCGCTGCCCTCTCCAAACTATCACCGGATTTTTAACGTTTGATGTTATATTTCCTGGGTCGCCATGATCGTCGACCGTCGCCTCCGTGCCTCGATCGAGGCCCAATTGCGCGTGAATCCAGCGGTGGTCCTGCTCGGACCCCGTCAGGTTGGCAAGACGACCCTGGCTCGAGAGATCGCGGGGAAGCGCAGGACCGCCGCCGTCTATTTGGACCTCGAGCGGCCCGCCGATCGCCGGCGAATGGACGATGCCGACGCTTATCTGCGTGCCCAGGCCGGCAAGCTCGTGGTCGTCGACGAGATCCACAGGGCTCCGGAGCTGTTCGGCACACTTCGTGGCATCATTGATGACCGACGTCGGCAGGGAGATCGGACCGGCCACTTCTTGCTTCTGGGCTCGGCGTCTCTCGACTTGATGAAACAGGCGTCGGAAACGTTGGCCGGGCGGGTCGTCTACGTCGAGCTCGCGCCGATGGACGCCTTGGAGATCGCCGGACGCACGGGTGACCTGAACCGAATCTGGTCACGCGGCGGTTTTCCAGAGAGCTTGCTTGCGCGAAGCGAGAAGGACAGCCTGCAATGGCGTCGCGCGTTTGTGCGCAGCTATCTCGAAAGAGACGTGCCGATGTTCGCGCCGCGAATGCCTGCCGAAACCGTGGGCCGCCTGTGGACGATGCTCGCGCACGGGCAAGGCACTCTCCTGAACCAATCCAGCCTCGCCGCCGGCTTGGCCGTCTCGACACCTGCCGTAGGTCGATACGTCGATCTGCTCGTGGATCTCATGTTGGTCAGACGCCTCCGTCCCTGGAGCGGCAACGTAGGCAAGCGATTGGTACGAACGCCCAAAACCTACGTGCGCGATAGCGGCATCACCCACGCGCTACTCGATCTCGAGACCTGGAACGACGTCGTCGGACACCCAGTCGCCGGCCCGAGCTGGGAGGGCTTCGCCATCGAGAACCTCATCGCGGCCGCTGGCGATACGCGTATACCTTTCTTCTACCGGACGGAGGACGGTGCTGAAGTGGACCTGCTCTTCGAGCGAGCTGGCAAGGTCGAGATGGTGGTCGAAATCAAGCGCTCGACCGCACCCGAGGTCTCTCGAGGCTTCCACTCGGCGCGAGCGGTCCTCAAGCCGGCGGAGAGTTTTCTCCTGCACGGGGGCACTGGGACCTGGCCGGTAGACAAGAACATCACGGCGATCACCCTTCGAGATCTAATGGGTCGGCTCTTGTCCGGTTAGAACCTGGCGAGCCACAAGCCGATGTTGCTGTCCAGCGGCGGCTCGGCGCGGCGAACAGGGTTTTTTGCGAAAAAATTACGAAAGAACTCAAACCAAAAAACCCACAAAAAACAGTGAAATCAAGGTGACCGGGGCCACGGCCCAAAGTATTGAATTTGCTTACATTTGCTCTGGCGCGGAGCATAATCGACCGTTTTCTTCCTGACCCCGTTTCAAGAACGTGCGAAGCGGTCTGGTTGTGCTAGAAAAGACCGTCGTGAACACCGGGGCGTCGAAGGGTGGTATGGCTCGAGCCAAAGCGCTGAGCGCCGAGCGTCGCGCCGAGATCGCCCGCATTGCTGGCCAAGCACGGGCGGCCAAATTGAGCCCGATTCAACGCAGCGAGCTGGCGCACCTGGCCGCCGTGGCGCGCTGGAGCCGCCGTCCCCGGGTGGCCACCGCCAAGGATGCCCCGGGCGCGGTCAAACGCGCCCTGCGGAACTGCAACCCCGCCGAGCTGGTCTGGGCCGACCCGGGCCATCGTTACATGATCGCCTGGCAGGTCATGGTTCGCGGCGCTCCCGCCGCCGTCAAATGGCTGCGCAATCTGCTGCGCCCGAAAGACATCCGCGAGCTGGTGCGCCGCAATCGCGGCGTCGGCTGCACCGAGCCCGAGCGAGAAAAGCTGCGCAAGAAGCTGCGGCTGTCTTCGGTCGAAATTCCCGTCCGCCCGTACTGACGGCGGCCCGGGCTGCCGCTCGTCGAAATCTTTTTCGGCGGCTTTTTTCCCTGGCGTTGGTGGCTGCGACGTTCGGTTTCCCGGCGCTGGCGACCCGCGCGCTGGCGGCGCCCATCAAGGTCGTCACGCCCGGCGAACAAAACACCCAGAGCACCGAAGCCACCTGGCCGCTTTACCCCAAGCTGATGCAGACCGCGCTGGGGGCCGGGTACAGCGTACTGAACAACGGGGACATCAGCGGGTCGGTGCTGTCCAGTTACACGGGCCAGCCCATGGGCGTGCATCCATTCGCCACGCCCGGGCAGCCGACCTACGACACCAGCATCAATCCGCCGCCGGACATCGTCATCATCGGCCCCTTCGGCGAGCACGATCTGCGCGTGGTCCTGGTAGCGCAATGGAAAAGCCTGGCCACCGTGACGGCGTTCGCCAAGGACTACGACTCGCTGGTCACCGATTACACCAGGCTTTCCAGCAAGCCGCGCGTGTTCGTCACCACGCCGATCGTGCTGCCGAACTTCAACCCGCCCGACACCATGAACTTCGTCAAGGGCGTGGTGCTGCCGGCGGTGCAGCAGGTGGCGGCGGCGCGCAGCCTGCCGGTGATCGATCTTTACACCGAGTTCTCGAACAACCTGGCCACGTACATGGGCACCGACGGTCAGGTCAACGCCAAGGGACAGGTGAAGATCTCGGACATGATCGTCGCCGCGATCAAAGCCGACACCGGCGCCGATGGTGGCACTGACGCCATCGACGCGGCGGCCAGCAATGACGCGCATGACGCGGCCAGTTCCATGGACACCGCAACGCTGGACGTCGGATCCGCAACCGGAACGGGCGGCGCGGGCGGCAGCGCCGGAACCGGCGGCGCGGCGGGCGGCGGCAGCGGTGGTTCCTCTGGCACCACCGGCTCGGGCGGCAGCACGAAAGGAAACACCGGCTCGGGCGGCGCATCGGCCGGCGGCAGCGGCGGGCAATCGACATCGTCGGGTGGCGGTTCGTCGGGCTGTGCATTCGTTGGGGCCAGCGGACGCGATGGCGGCCGATCGAAGTGGCCGGCGTGGTTGCTGCTGTCCTTCGGAATTGTGTCGCTGCGCCGACGACGCCGATAGCGCGCGCGTTCTCTCCGCGGTCCAAGCAGGCAGAAACTAGAACCCGGACCGCAGTCCGTGTCATGATGCGCCACCTTCGTGGCTCTCAAGATCAATCATCCGGCATTCACATCGGTTGACGGCGAGATCTTCACGCAGACCTTTGCGCCGGATTGCATGGCGCACGCCTGTCTCTGCCGCGAAGAAGACAATCGGCAGCGCAACGACGCCTGCTGCCGCTTTGGCGCAGACGTCCTCATCCCGGAGAAAGCGGCCATCCTGGGCCGCACGCGTGAAATCGCGGCGGTGCTGAGCGAAAGGCGGCGCGATCCGACCGGCTGGTTCGATGACAACGATCCGGAACGCGATCCCGACGCGCCCGGCGGCATCCTGCTTCGCACCGCCACGCAACGTCCGGGCGTCGAGACCTCGGGCTGCATCTTCCTGGACCACACCGGCGAGCGCGGCTGCGGCCTGCACCGAGCGGCGCTGCAGTTCGGTTTTGATCCGGCGGAGATCAAGCCGGCGGTCTGCCGCCTTTATCCCTTGTCGGCCAGCAAGCGCCGCCTCAGCCTGAGCCCTGACTTCGACTGGTATTCCTGCGCCGGCCACAGCGGCCCGACGGTGTACCGGCTGATGCGCGGCGTGCTGGTTTCGCTCTTCGGCCAAGAGCTCACCACCGAATTGGACAAGCTCGAGAGCCAATACCTGCGGCGGCGTTTGCGCGTGGCCAGCACGGCGGCGACGGGCGCAACCAGCAGCCGGCGGCCGACCAACGACGAGACGTCGACCGGCGAGACGACCTAGCCGTCGTCTTCATCGCCCTGGCCATGCCCGCGTCGCGCCGCCCGCCCGTCGACGATGCGCTGGCCGCCCTGTGCGCTGGCGAGCGCGGGTTCGTGCTGGGTGCGGCCTGGATGGGCAGCGCCAGGGTGACGGCGGACGGCTTGATCGCCGATGAAGCGCAGCGCTGCCGGCAGGCCGGTGCGGCGCTGGACGCGCTGCCGGCCGCCGAACGCGCGGCGACCCTGGCGCGCTGGAGCGGCCGGCTGACCGATCCGATTCCCGCGGGCCTGGCCGAGGTGCATACGGATTGGCTGCGCCAAGTGATGCTGCCCCATTCGATCTGGCTTCTGCGCGCCGCGGTCGATGGCCTGCCCGCCGCCGTGGTGGCGATCGCCGCCGCCATCGCCCGCGAGCGCGGCGATGACGAAGGCCAGCTATCGCCGCCGCTGGCGGACGAATCGCTGGCCGCCGTCCGACGCGTGCTGTTCGCCGACATCGTCAGCGTCGACGCCGAACCAGCGGACGGGCCGCGGCTGTCGTCCTTGGTCGCCCAAGGCGCCGAGACGCTGGGGGTGTCGCTGCGGGGCGCACCGCGGCCGGTGATCGCACGCGCGGCGGCGCAGATTGGACAGCCGGCCGCGCAGCGCCTGCTCGACGCCGCCGCCCGCGCCGGCAGCCCCACCGAACGACAGGCCGCGCGCGATCGGGTAGGCCAGGTTCGGCCGCAGGACACGCGCCTGGGCGCCGCCGCCGCCATCGGCGTGTACCAACTGGCGGAGTCACTGATCGACGAAACGGAGGACGGCGTCCTGGCCATCGCCCAACGATTGCCGCTGCCGGTGGGCGACCTTTTGCTGGACGCCGTTGGTCGGTCCCGGGCCCGCCGTTGATCGCCGCACCCGACGAGCGGCGGCGGTTCCATGTTAGAGATCGCTCGGAAGCGCGCTGATGGGTCGCGTGATCAAGGGTCTTGGGCATCGGGTGCCGGGCGTGCTGCTGGACGCTCAGGCGCAGGCGGCGGCGTTGCTGGCCACCGCGCGCGCCGACGCCGACCGTCTGCGCACCGACGCGCAAACCGCCTTCGAACAGGCGCGCCAGCGCGGGTATGCCGACGGCCGCGACGCAGCCGCCACCGAAGTCATCTCGATCGTGCTGGGGGCGCGCGCCGAACAGCAGCAGGCGCTGGCCGCTGCCGGTCCAACGGCGGCGTCGCTGGCGGTGCGCATGGCCGCCAAGATCGTTGGGCATGCCGTCGAGACCACGCCGACCGTGATGGCCGAGATCGCCGGCCAGGCTTTGCGCGCCGGGCGGGCGCGCGCCGGCCGGGTGAAGTTACGCGTGCATCCCGCCGATCGCGCCGCGCTGGTGGCGGCCCGACCGACCCTGATCGCGCAGTTGGCGGCGGGCGCTGCGCTGGAGCTGGTCGACGATCCGATGGTGGGACGTTACGGCTGCATCGTCGAAACCAGCGCCGGTCGGTTGGACGCCCGCCTGGAAACGCAGCTGGCCCTGCTGGAAAAAGCGCTCCTCGGCGCGCCCGCCCATGACTGATTCCGCTGATGACAATCCGGCGCTGGTCGATCTCGGCGAGGCGTTGGCGGCGCTGGACCAGGTCAACCCTCTGCGCCTGGCCGGGCGGGTCAGCGAGGTCACCGGCCTCATCATTCGCGCCAACGTCCCCGGCATCCGCGTCGGCGAGCTGGTGTGGATCGACAGCACGCCGCCCGGCGCGCCGCCCCCCGTGCTGCCCGGCGCCTCGCCGAACGCGCCCGGCCGCGTGCAGGCCGAGGTAGTCGGATTTCGCGGCGACGACGTGGTGCTGATGCCTCTCGGCGAAGCGGCCGGCATCGGTCCCGATTCGATGGTCACGCCGACCGGCCGGCCGCTGTCGATCAAAGTCGGCGCCGGCTTGCTGGGTCGCGTGCTGGATGGACTGGGCCGCCCGATCGACGGCGGCGCCGCGCTGGCCGACGGGCCGGGGTTCGTCGACTGGCCGGTCGATCGCCCGTCGCCTGATCCGCTCACGCGCCGGCGCATCCGGCGACCGCTGGCACTGGGCGTGCGCGCCATCGACGCGCTGATGACGGTTGGTGAAGGCCAACGGGTGGGCTTGTTCGCCGGGGCGGGTGTCGGCAAATCCACGCTGCTGGGACAGATCGCCCGTAACACCGACGCCGACGTGAACGTCATCTGCCTGTGCGGCGAGCGCGGGCGCGAGGTGCTGGATTTTCTCGACCAGTCGCTGGGTCAGACCGGCCGCGCGCGGTCGGTGGTGGTGTGCGCCACCAGCGACGCGCCCAGCTTGGTCCGTATCAAATCAACCTTCGTCGCCACCGCCATCGCCGAGTGGTTTCGCGAGCAGGGCAAGCGCGTGCTGTTCATGATGGACTCGTTGACCCGGTTCGCCCGCGCCCAGCGCGAGGTGGGCCTGGCCGCCGGCGAGCCGCCGGTGCGCCACGGCTACCCGCCCAGCGTGTTTGCGCTGCTGCCGCGGCTGCTGGAACGCACGGGCAACAGCACGGCTGGATCGATCACCGCGCTTTACACCGTGCTGGTGGCTGGCGGCGACATGGAAGAGCCGATCGCCGACGAGGTGCGCGGCATCCTGGACGGCCACGTGGTGCTGTCGCGAGAGATCGCCGCGCGCCACCACTGGCCGGCCATCGACGTGCTGCCGTCGCTGTCGCGCCTGATGACGGCGGTGGCGGACGGACCGCACCAGGCGGCGGCGGCGCGCCTGCGGGCCATCCTGGCGGCGTACGAACGGCAGCGCGATCTGATCCTGCTGGGCGCGTACCAGCGCGGATCGGACCCGCGCACCGACGAGGCCATCGCCCGCATCGACGGAATCACCGCATTTTTGCGCCAGGAAACCCACGAAGCGGCGCCGTTCGAAGAGACCGTACAGCGCTTGCTGACGTTGGCGCGCTGAGACCGCGCGAAAAGGAGAGGCCATGTCCGACTGTCTGTTCTGCAAGATACGCGACGAGAAGATCCCGGCCGCCATCACCTACCGCGACGAGCATGTGCTGGCATTCAAAGACACCGGCCCGAAGGCGCCGCTGCACCAGCTGGTGATCCCTCTGCGCCACATCGCCAGCCTGACAGATGCCACGCTGGCTGACGCCGAGCTGTTCGGCCGGCTTTTGATCGTGGCGGCCAAGCTAGGCAAGGACGCCGGCTACGGCGAGCGCGGGTTTCGCGTGGTGATGAACGCCGGCCCCGACGCCGGTCAAACGGTTTTCCACGCCCATCTGCATCTGCTGGCCGGACGCGAGCTCACCTGGCCGCCCGGTTAGTTGGTGTGGTCAAGCGACGGCAAACCGGGCACAATGCCGCCCACCATGACGAAAAAAGCACCCCGCCAGAATACGTTCGCTTGTCTGTTTGTTGCGTCGGCGCTGCTCGGACTTTCGTGCGCGTCGTCTCCTGCGCCCAGCGCCGAGTCGGGTGGAACCGCCCCGGCCGGTGGTGGCTCGTCAACCGCTGCGCCCGCCGCTGGCGCGCCGGCCGCTCCGGCCGCGCTGAAGAACCTTCCAGGCATGACCGTGACCTGGAACGATCTCGATCAGGCGCAGCGCAAGGACTACATGAAGAAGGCGGTCATGCCCCGCATGGGCGACGAGTTCGCCGGCTTCAACAGCAAGTACAACGAATTTACCTGTGCCACCTGCCACGGCGGCGGCGCCAAGAAGGGCGACTTCAAGATGCCGAACCCCGACCTGCCCAAGCTGCCGAAGGATCCCGAGGCGATGAAGAAGCTGGCCGCTGAAAAACCGGCCTACTTGATGTTCATGGCCGACATGGTCAAGCCGCACATGGCTGACCTCATGGGCATGAAGCCTTTCGACATGAAGACCAAGACCGGCGTCTTCGGCTGCAACAACTGCCACGTCATTCAGTAGAAGACGAAGGCCGACGCGCCTGGGTTCGTTTGGTGTTTACGAATCCAGCGCGCGGCGCCCGGCTTCCAGCAGCTTGACGATTCGATCGACGTCGTAGACAGCGCCGCGCCAGACGCCGCCACTGGCCGCTTGCAGCGCGGCCCACAAACGGGTGTCGGCGGGCAGATGTTCATCGGGCGCGAGATCAGCCCGGGGCGCGCGCCGCGCGAGCTCGTCGTCGTCGGGGACCACGCCTTTGCCGTCGCTGGCGTCACCGGCGTCGCGCACCAGATCGACGGTGCCGTGCAGGCCGCGGGTGTCGACGACGACGCGGATCCGATCGCCGTCGCGCAGCTTGCCCAGCGGCCCGCCGGCCAAGGCTTCGGGGCTGACGTGGCCGATGCACGGTCCGGTCGACACGCCCGAGAAGCGCGCGTCGGTGACCAGCGCGACCCGGTTGGCGTGGGGCAAATATTTTAGCGCCGCCGTCACCTGATACGACTCTTCCATCCCGGCGCCGAGCGGCCCGCGGCAACACAAAATCAAGACGTCGCCAGGTTCGATGGCGCCAGCGCCGGTGCGCTTGATGGCGGCGATAGCCGCCTGTTCGGTGAGAAAGACGCGGGCGCGCCCGACCAGCCGAAAGATGCCTTCGCTGTCCAGCGCGGCCCGATCGATGGCCGTGCTTTTGATGACCGCGCCTTCCGGCGCCAGGTTGCCGCGCACGAAGGTGATGGTGCTGGTCATGCCGGCGCGGCGCGCGCCCTCCGGGCTCATGATCACCTGGTCGGGATCGACGCCGTCTTCTGAACGCAGGCGTTCGCGCAGCAGGCGGCGGCGATCGGAGCGCTCCCAGGCGTCCAGCACGTCGCCCAGCGGCGCACCACCGGCGGTCAGCGCGGTCAGATCAAGCAGACGCAAGGCGCGCAGGTGCAGCATCACCTCGGGCACGCCGCCAGCCAGAAAAACCCGCACCGTCGGGTGCACGCCGTTCGGCAGCGCGTCCACCAGGCGCGGCACGCGGCGGTTGACGTCGGCCCAATCGTCGACGGTGGGCAACGGCAGCCCGGCCGCCTGCGCCACCGCCGGGATGTGCAAGAGCAGATTCGTCGAGCCGCCGAAGGCCGCGAACACCACCATGGCGTTGCGCACGGCCGCCTCGGTCAAGATGTCGCGCCCGCGCAGACCGCGCGCCGCCAGCGCCAGCACCGCCTCGACCGAACGCCGCGCGGCCTCGCGCCAGATGGGCTGGCCCGACGGCATCAGCGCGCTGTGCGGAACGCAAAGGCCCAGCGCCTCCGCCACCACCTGCGACGTCGCCGCCGTACCCAGGAACTGACAGCCACCACCGGGCGAACCACACGCACGGCAACCGATCTCCGACGCTTGCTCCAGGGTGATCTGCCCGTGGGCGAAGCGCGCGCCGATGGTCTGGGCCTTGCCCGCGTCTTCACCGTCGGTCGACGGCAGCGTGACGCCGCCGGGGATCAGCGCCACCGGCAGGTCGGCCATCCCGCCGAGCGCCATCATCATCGCCGGCAATCCTTTGTCGCAGGTGGCGACGCCGATGATCGCCTTGCGCGTGGGCAGCGATCGGGCCAGCCGCCGCAGCACGATGGCCGCGTCGTTGCGGTACGGCAGACTGTCCAGCATTCCCGTCGTGCCTTGCGTGCGCCCGTCGCACGGATCGGTGCAAAAGCCGGCGAACGGCGTGCAGCGGTGGCGGCGCAAGGCGCGCGCCGCTTCTTCCATCAGCAGGCCGATCTCCCAGTGGCCGGTGTGATAGCCAAGCGCGATCGGTGTGCCGTCAGGGGCACGCAGGCCGCCCGAGGTTCCCAAGATCAAAACTTCCGGGCGGCCGATCTCGTCGGCGGGCAGGCCCATGCCCACGTCCTGCGTCCAGCCGAAAAGGTTGCCGCTGGGCCGGCGCACCAGATCGTCGGGCGTCAGCGGCAGTTTTCCCGTCGGCCCCGGCGCGCGTGTGCGGACGTCGAATATCGAAGAGCCGTCAGGGTTCCCGTCCTCATTGACATCGAAGATGTTCATGCGCGTGGCGCGGCCACCACGTTGACCAGCGTCCCGATGCCGCTGATGGCGATGCGGATCTCGTCGCCGGGGCGCAGGGTGAATTCGTTGGGCGGCACGATCCCCGTGCCGGTGAACAGCAGGGCGCCGTTCGGAAAGGTGGTCTCGCGATAGAGATAACCCACCAAGGTCTCGGGCGAACGCTTGAGCTGGGCCAGCGAGGTCTCGCCGGTGAAGGCTGGATGGCCCTCGCGCACGATGGAGAGATTGATCTTCGTCTCTGGCCCGGGCGGCGACGGCGGCAGCCACAGGCCCGGCCCCACCGCGCACGATCCGTCGTAGACCTTCGCCTGCGGCAAATACAGCGGGTTTTCGCCTTCGATGTCGCGCGAGCTCATGTCGTTGCCGACGCTGTACCCGAAGATGCGGCCGCCGGCGTTCACCGCCAGCACCAGCTCGGGCTCGGGCACGTTCCAGCGGGCGTCGGCGCGCAGGCGCACGGGCTGGCCGTGGCCGACCACGCGCTCGGGCGTCGACTTGAAGAACAGCTCGGGTCGTTCGGCTTCGTACACCAGCGCGTAGAAATCGCCGCCGCCAGCCGCTTGCGATTCTTCCATGCGGGCGTCGCGGCTGCGAAAGTAGGTCACGCCGGCCGCCCACACTTCTTGATTCTCCGTCGGCGCCAGCGCCTGGTGAAGGGTGAACCCGGCGGTCATTTGCCCACCGGGCAGCGCCGCCTTGATGGTGGCGCGCGGATCCGCCGCGCGAAAGATGGCGTTCCAGGTCAGCGAGGATGGGGGCAACGAAACAAAACCGGCGCCTTCATCGACGACCACTCCGCTTGATGTGCGATAGACCAGCATCCGCGCATGATAGCCCAGCGATCGCGCAACGACATGGCCCTCGTGCGTCGGTCAGCGGGTTTTTGCCGACGATTTTCCGGCTCCGCTGCCGCTGGCGACTTTCGGCCGAGATTGGCCGGGCGGTCCATCCCTTGGCGACGTCCGCGCCGGCGGTGGGCGCGGCACCAGAATCGTCGTCCCCGGCGCCACCTCGGCGTCGTCGGCGACGGCATTGATGAGACGCAGGCGGGCCGCCGAGACCTTGCGCGCCTTGGCCACCCGCACCAGCGTCTCGCCGGGGTTGACGACGATCGGCTGCAGGTTGTCGGGACGAAGATCGACGAAAGTTTTGCCAGCGGACGCCGCCGCCGCGCCGGCGGGAACGCGCACCGCGACCGGGCCGCGATCGGCGGGCGTGCGACGGCGAGCGAAGACCGGATTCAGCGCCGCCAGCTCGTCGGCGCTGACGTGCAGGCGCGGCGCCAGGCGATCGAAGCTGACGGCCGGCGGCACGGTGATGACGTCGAAGGGGTGCGGCGACTCGGGACGCGGCTCATCCAGGCCGAAGACGGCGTGATTTTTTTCCACGATGGCCACCGCCAACACCTTGGGCACGTACTCGGTGGTCTCCCAGGGCAGGCCGGATTCCACTCGGCAAAGCGTCGCGTAGTCGTTGGTGTTGTAACGAAGGATGGAATCCAGCACGGCGAACACGCCGGCGTTGTATCCGGCCAGCGCCAGCTCCCAGCTTCCGAAGCGCTGGTGCAGATCGCCGAGGTACTTCGCCGCCGCCGCCGAGCTTTTCGGGAGGTCGCGCCGCTCGTCGACCCAGAAGCTGACCTCCAGACCATAGCCGCGCGCCACGCTGGGGCGGAACTGCCAGAACCCGCCCGCGCCCTTCGACGACAACGCCGACGCCGAGAAGCCACTCTCGATCATCGCCACGAAGGCCAGGCCCAGCGGCAGGTGTTCGCGGGCCAGGGCACCTTCGATGATCGCCCGATGGTTGGGAAAGCGGCGCACCCAGCCGCGGATGGTCTCGTGCGCGCGCGGATCATTCTTGTACTGCTCCAGGTACTGGGTCACGCGCGGAAACCAGCGCAGCGGCAGATCCGGGCGGTCCAGGGTGCGCATCCACGACGGTCGCTCGCCCGCCGGTTGCTCGCCGTTCGGCCGCGGCCGCGGCGGAGGTGAAGCGGTTGTCCTCTCACCGCCGCCCTCCGGTCCGGAAGGAACCGGCGGCCGGCTCTGGTCGAGGGGAGGCAGATTCACCGCCGGGGTCGTCCGCGGTAGCCAGGACGCGCACCCAGAGGCTGCCAACAGCGCCAGCCAGGGCCCGAGAAGGAGCTTCAGCGACAAGGAAGGACAGCGGCCAGTCACCCGCAGACCACCCTACTGCAGATTACCCCCGGCCACCGCCCCCGCCGCCCGGATTTCGCCGCATCCCGCCGCTAACGTTTCTTCGCCGACCCGTCGATGGCTGTAGGCGATGCGCCGCGATCTGAAACACTTTCTCGCTGATCAATCGGGTGCCACCGCCGTGGAGTACGCCCTCATCCTGGCTGCCGTGGCGGGCCTCATCATGGTGGTGGTCTTCACCCTGGGCGGCAAGGTGAAGAACTCGTTCGACAAGATGCAAAAGGGCATGCCCTAGCGGACCGGGCTTCTAGATCATAATAACAATGACAAAATTGTCACCATGGTGACCGCCGCCGCGCACGCCCAGCGCATCCTGTCCTTCCTCAACGAGGTGAAGGAAGGAAATGTGGTCCACGGCAAGTACCTGATCGAGCAGCAACTGGCCTCGGGGGGGATGGGCAGTGTCTTTGCCGCCCGTCACGTACAGCTCGGGACCAAGCTGGCGATCAAGGTGCTGCTGCCCGAATTGCTGGGCGACGCCGAAGCGATCGAGCGGTTCGCGCGCGAGGCCCGGGCGGCCGCCAAGATTGCCGACGAGAACGTCGTCCGCATTGTGGACGTCGGCCAGCTGGAAAGCGGCGCGCCTTTCATGGTGATGGAGTTCCTGGAGGGCCAGGACGCCGCCGCCTACCTGAAAAAGAACACCCGGATGCCGATCGAACTGGCGATGGACGTCGGCCTTCAGATCTGCGCCGCGGTGGCCGCCGCGCACGCGCTGGGCATCATCCACCGCGATCTCAAACCGTCGAACTTGTTCTTCGTCCCGCGCTCGGCAGGACGCCCGCTGGTCAAGGTGCTGGACTTCGGCGTGTCAAAGATCGCCGCCGACACGGCGGAGGGGCGCCAGAAGACCAAGACCGGTTCGATCCTGGGATCGCCGGGCTACGTCGCGCCCGAGCAGTGGCTGAACTTGAAGGGCGTGGACCAGCGCTCGGACATCTGGGCGCTGGGGATCGTCCTTTACGAGCTGCTCACCGGACGGCCGCCGTTCGACGAGGCCAGCGTGCCGGTGCTGGCCACCAAGATCGCCTACGACGCGCCGGCACCGCCTCGAGAACTGCGGGAAGAAATTCCGCCGGATCTCGAGCGGCTGATCCTGCGCTGTCTGGAAAAAAAACCGGAGGACCGTTTTCAAGACGTCGCCGCGCTGGCCAAGGCGCTGGGATCCGCGCAGCGGCATTTTCAGGCCCTCAACAGCTCGACCGTCCATCAACCGATCACGTTTCAGCCGACGACGGTCAAAAGAGCGCTGGGGCACTTGGGGGGCCCCTCTCCGACGTCACAGAAGGTGGCGGCGCCGTCACCGAAAAACCTGCGCGTCGCCGCCTTGGCGGTGGCGGCCGCGGCGGCGGTGATCGGAATGGGGCTGCTGGTGCGTCGGGGCGGAAGCACCGCCGCCCGGCCGCGCCCCGATCAAGCGTCGCTGGCCGCACAGCGGACCCTGGCGCCAGCGCCGCCCCCCGTCTGGCCAGCGCCTGCCGCCGGCCCCGCCAGCCTTCCCGTCGAGCGGCCGACGCCAGCAACGACCGCGTCGCCGCGCCCGAAAACCGCGGGTCAGCGCCGATCGACAGCTGTCGGGGCCGGGCGTCCCCGGCTGGCCAACGACGGTCAGCGGCGCCCGGCCAGCGGCGCTGAACCCGATCCGGCGCGCTGCAAACCGCCTTATTACTTCAACGCGCAGGGAATCCGCGTCTTCAAGCTCGAGTGCCTGTGACAGGACGACACGCGCCCTCTCCGAGTTTGTCGCTGGTCGTGGTGGCCCTGGCGGCCGGGATCTCGGCGCGCGCGCACGCCGCCCCGACCAAGAAACAGTGCGTGGAGGACAACGCCACCGCGCAAGAACTGCAACGCGACGGCCACTTCGCCGCCGCCAGCGAACGCCTGAGCCGCTGCGCGGTTCGGTCCTGCCCGACCATCGTCAGCGAAGACTGCTCGCTCCGGCTGAACGATCTCAAGATGGTGCAACCGGCGCTGGTGTTCGAGGTGAAGAGCCCGGCCGGGACGGACACCATCTCGGTGCGCGTGTTGATGGACGGCCAGCTTCTGACCGATCATCTGGACGGCACGCCGCTGCCGATTGATCCCGGGCCGCATGTGTTCACCTTCGAGGTCGGCGGTCAGCGACCGGTGACCAATCAGCTGGTGGTGCGCGCAGGCGAAACGGCCCGCCACGAGCGCGTGGTGATCGGCGAGCCGCCGCCGGCCGCAACGACGATGGTGCAGCCGCTGCTGGTGCCGCCTCTGCCGACGGAAGTTTCCCGCTCTCGGCCTAGCGCGCGGCGGGTGATCGGGTTGTCGGCGGCTGGCCTGGGCGCGGTGGCCGTGGTGGTCGGGACCGTCTCCGGGCTCCTGGCCCGCTCAGCCTGGAGCGAGGCCAAGGCGGCCTGCGGCGGCGATCCCAGCCATTGCACCGCTGCCAACGTGGACGACGCCAGCGCTCACCGCAGCAAGGCGATCAGCGACGGCAGTCTCTCCACTGGCGCCTTCGTCGCCGGCGGCGTGCTGATCGCGGGCGGCGCGTTCCTTTATCTCACCGGCGGCCCGCATGACGAGGCGAAGACCGATCGCCTCGCTGTCGTTCCGGGCGTCGGACGACAAGGGGCCGGCTTGCTGTTGCAGGGAGCTTTCTGATGCGGCGACGGGCTGGATCAGCCGTCGCGATCGCTGCGCTGTGGATGGGGACCGTCAGCGGCTGCACCCAGCTGCTCGGCATCGCCGACATCAGCGCGGTCGACGGGGCAGCCAATGTGATGTCCGGGCCGGATGCGAGCGACGATGGAAGTCCGGTGGTCGATGTCCAGCCCGCCGGCCCGGACGGTGGGTCGCCTGCGGACGGTGCCGACGCCACGGTGTGCGGGACCGACCTTTCCAATGCGGGGACGACCGGGTTCTACATTTCATTTGCGATGCAGACGACCCAGACCGACGGCGTCATCGCACTTCTCAATCAGCGGGATCAAGCTCAATGCAACCTTGGCAACTTTTGGGATCTCCAGCTGGTGAATCACAAGCTCTATTTCGAGATCTCGGACAGCAGCGGCGACGCCATCATCTCTGGCCAGACAGCGCCGCTCAATGACAATGTCCTGTACGACATCGTCGTCAGCCGAGAAGCAACTGGTTTGGTGAAGCTGATGATTAACAACGTGCTCGCGGGCTCCGCCGTCCTGCACCATGCGCTGGGGCTGCTGCCAACGCTGCGAATCGGGACCACCGTCTGCGCGGGCGAGGTGCCATCCGTCGATTTTCAGGGAACGAAGGGAACGATCAGCAACGTCTGCCTCGGCCTGCAGTAAGCCCAAACCGGCGCCGACCGTGGGTCGCGCCCCTTCCCTCGCCGCCGCCTGGCCTTACGTTTATCGAGGGAGGCCGTCATGCGAGCAGTGGGATGGGGATTGAGGGTGGTGGCCATCCTGGCCGCCTTGAGCGCAACCGACACGGCGCGCGCCGACGACCAGGGGGGAACCGGCAGCGGCACCTTGCATTTCCGCAACGACGCAGGCTCGCGTTTTCAGCTCCTGGAGGCGCACTTCGTGGTTGACGGAGAGCCGGTGCCGACGGTGATCACCAACGCCGAACGCGGACGTGACTACGTCGTGGTGGCCGAGCCGCTGTCTGAAGGACGCCATGTGGTGACCACCGACCTGCTTTACCGCGCCAAGGTGCGCAAGGTCTTCACCTACGTGAACGGCTACCGGTTCAACGTCCGCTCCGACGAGGTGGTCACCGCCTTGCCCGATCATTCGGCGACCTTCACCATCGTCGGCGTCGACAAGCACGGCATCAACACGCCGGTGGAGAAAGCGCTGACCGTGAAGGTCGAGACCGACGTCACGACCCCCGGCGATCTGCACTCGGAGGTGCCTTAGCTGACCGAAATATCGACGCTCGGGCGCAGCTCGCAACAGACGTTCATCACCTTGTGGATGACGTTGCTCTTGAGCGACGCGATCAGCGACGCATCGCCGGCCTTGCCCTCGTCGATGTTCACGTAGGCGATCTGCGTGAGCAGGTAATCGAAGCGCGGGGCCCACTTGCGTGATCCCAGGCGCGCGGTGGTCGAACAGTTGTCGACCATGTACGCCACGCCGCGCGCATGCATGTACGGGTTCAGCGAATCCACCGACTCGATGATCGATTCGTTGGCCGCTTCGGAGTACGGGTGCCCCTTCGCCAGCAAGATGTCGATCTGCGCCATCATCGTGGCCACGTAGACGCCGGCGGTGAATGGGTGAACCGGGATCTTGTCTTCCACCCGCTTGGCGCGCACGGCGGCGCCGACCTTCCAGGTCTCGGTGCCGTCAATCTTGCCCATGGGCATGGTCTTCAAGCGGGCGCCGGCCAGGACCACGCTGCGGATCTCGTTTCCGGTCGAGACCTCGTCATAGATCTCGGCCAGCACCTCGCGCGCCGCCGGGTACGCCGCCACGTAGGCCTTCTCGAACTCCGCCTTGCCGGCGGCGTTCAAACCTTCGTACACCGCCATGATCCCGCGCTTGGAGATGGTCTTCGAGATCGGGCCGGTGATGGACTCGGCCGAATTCAGGAAGGCGTCTTCCTTGCTCATGCCCTGCGCGACGTACCGGCGGTACAGGCTCTCGATGAGGCCGTGCACGGCGCCGAGGAGAATGCCACGCTCGCCATAGATGTCCGACTTGTACTCGGACTCCAGTGTGGTCTGGAAGGTATACGGCGAACCGAGCGCCACCGACCAACCAAGCGCGTAGTCGGTCGCCTTGCCGTCGATGTCCTGGTGCACGGCGAAGCTGGCGTTGATGCCGGCGCCATTCACTTCCTTGCCCTGTACGTAAAGCCGGCGCACCGACGGTCCCATGCCCTTCGGGCACACCGCGATGACGTTGATGTTGGCGGGAAACTTGGCGCCCACGTTGCGCAGATGGCCCAGCAAGAAACCGTGCGACAGGCCGAGAGTGGCGCCCGGGCGCAGGTTCTCGAACACCTGGCCGTAAAGTTCGGCCTGGGCGGCGTCGGCGATCAGCAGCAACACCAGATCCGACTCGCGCACCACCGCCAGCATGTCGCCCAGCGTGCCGGTCTCCTCGGAGAAGCCGGCCTTGCGCGCCTCGGCCAGCGAGCTCGATCCGCCGCGCAGACCGATCTTCACCTTGATGCCGGTGCCCTCCAGCGAATCACGGAGGTTCTGCGCCTGCGCCGGCCCCTGCGAGCCCCAGCCGATGACGCCGATCTGCTTGACCCCGGCGAACGCCTTGGGCAAAAGCGGGAACAGGTGGCGGCCGGCTTTGACGATCTGCTCGGTGCGATCGCCCATCTGCACGGTGTCCACCTGGAAGATCTTCGACGAAAAGCTCAGTGAGTCGGCCATGGGGTCCCTCCGCGCGCGGCATTTGCTGGTTGGTTTGAGGTCTCCCAAGGTAGCGGCTGGCGTCCGTTGCGTAAAATGATTTAAACTCAACTCACTGTTTCGATTTTCGCAACAGAACAAGTGCCCACCACCCCGCCATGGACTACGACGCCCTCCGACTTTTCTTGCACCTGTCGCAGTCGTTGCATTTTCTACGCACCAGCCGGGCCTGCCACGTCAGCCCGTCGGCGCTGTCGCGGGCCATCCAGCGCCTCGAGCGCGAGGCCGGCTGGCCGCTGTTCGAGCGCGACCGGCGCACCGTGCGCCTGACCGCCCAGGGCGCCCGCTTCGCCGACCACGCCCGCGACACGCTGGCCTCGTGGGAGCGCCTGCGTCGCGACCTGCGCGGAAAGTCCGAGACGCTTTCGGGAACGATCGCTCTTTTCGCCTCGGTGACCGCCACGCAAAGCTTTCTGCCGCCGATGCTGACCGGTTTCCGCGAACGCTATCCCGACATTCACATCAAGCTTGAAACCGGCTACGCCGCCGACGCGCTGGCGATGCTGGAGCAGGGCTCGGTCGACGTGACGGTGGCGGCGCTGCCGGTTCGCATTCCGGCGGCGCTGGTGGCCCGGGCGGTGACGAACACGCCGCTGGTCTTCATCGCGCCGGCGACGGCCTGCCCGGTGCAACGCCTGGCCGCGCAGCGGCCGGTGCCGTGGGCCGACGTCCCGGTGGTGCTGCCGGCCTCGGGTCTGGCGCGCACGCTGGCCGATCGCTGGTTCAAGCGCAAGCGCGTGACCCCGCTCCTTTACAGCGAGGTGCCGGGCAGCGAAGCGACCATGGCCCTCTGCAGCCTGGGCGCCGCCGTCGGCATCGTGCCGCGCCTGGTGATGGACAAAAGCCCGCTGCGGGCGCAGGTGCGAGCGTTGACCGTCGATCCCGAGCTGGGTGAATTCCGGGTCGGCTTCTGCACCCAGCGACGAAAACTGGCCTCGCCGCTGGTGCAGGCCTTCTGGCGCTGGATCGATCGGCCGATGCCCGGCTAGTGGCCGGCTAGCGCGGCCGAAGGCCCAGCGATCCCGCCGCCTGCGCGCCCTCCGACGCTGACGACACCGCGGCGGCGTAGCGCGCCTGCACGCCCATCGGAACGCGCGGGGCCGGTTTTTGCCAGCTGTCGTTGAACCGGCGAGCGGTCAGATCTTCCTTCACGTCCAGCGTGCGCCGATCAAGATCGATGCTGATGGTGTCACCGTCGCGCACGAAGGCCAGCGGACCGCCCACGAAGGCCTCCGGCGTCAGCTGCCCCACCGTCGGGCCGGCCGCGCGCGGGCCGATGCGCCCGTCGGTCACCAGCGCCGCCGCCGACTCCAGCGCCGCGCGCGCCAGGGCGACGCTGATTGCTTGCGTCTGGCGCAGCCCCGGACCGCCCTTCGGTCCCTGGTAACGCAGCACCAGCACGTCGCCGGCACGGACCTGACGCGCTTCGATGGCGGCCAAGCATGCCTCGGCGGTATCGAACACCCGCGCCGGTCCCGCGAACGTCGGGTGCTCTGGCACCGCCGCGGCCACGCATCCATCGGGTGCCAGCGAGCCGCGCAGAACGGCGAACGATCCAGTCCGCGCCAGCGATTGGTCAGCGGCGCGAACCATCACTTGCCCGGGCATCTCGTCAGCGCGGCGCGCTTCTTCGAACAACGACGCGCCGCTGACCGTGGCGGCGTCGCGCAAAAGCTTGAGGTCCATCAATCGCCGCGCCAGCAGCCGGGTACCGCCGCAGCGATCGAAATCAACCGGCGAAAAGCGATCCGGCCCCGCGTCCAGCAGCACCGGCGTCTGCGCCGCCAGCGCGTCAATGTCACCCAGCACCAGCGAGACGCCCGCCTCGCGCGCCAGCGCCAGCAGGTGCACCACCCCGCCGCCGCCCCCGACGGTGGCGGCCATGCCCAGGACGGCGTTCTCGAACGCCGCCCGCGTCAATAACTGCCGCGGGCGCCGATCGCGCGCGAGCAGTTTCAGGGCCAGCTCGCCGCAACGAACGGCGGCGATGTCCTTACGCGCGTCGCCGGCGGCGATGTCGCCGAAGCCCAACGGCGACAGCCCCAGCAGTTGCAGCGCGATGGCCATGACGGTGACCGTCGCTTCTTCCCCGCACGCGGGCACGCCCAGGCGCGCCGCGTCCTCGGGCGAGCCGCCGTACAGGATCAGTCCCGGCAGATCCAATCGGGCGAGGGCGATGGCCATGGCGGGCAGGGCGTTTCCGCAGCCGGCCACCGCCACCACGCCGGCGCAGCCAGCGGCGCGAACCGCCAGCTCCACGGCGTCAGCGCCCACGTCACGCCCGATCAGCGACGATGCCGGCCCCGGTTCGCACACGATGCTGGAGCCGATCGCCACCGGCGTCCCACCGGCGACCCGCACGCCGTCCTTCACCTTGTCGGCCAGACGCCGCAGGTAAAGGTTGCAGGGCGTGGCGTCGGTCCACGAATCGACCACGGCGACGCGCGGATGCTCGCCTTCCGCGAACCCCCGCGCCCCCTCCTCGCCCACCTTCGTCTGGCCGGTTAGACCGCCGGCGCCTTCCGCACCGGCGGGTGACCCTTCATTCCGTACCACGCGATGAAGAGATAACAGATCACCGGGATGATGAAGCAGTGGTGAATGCCGATGCTGTCGGCCAGCACGCCCTGCAAAGGCGGGATCAGCGCGCCACCGACGATGGCCATGCACAAGATGCCCGACCCTTGGCTGGTGTGCTTGCCCAGGCCGTCGATGGCGATGGTGAAGATGGTCGGGAACATGATCGAGTTGAAAAGTCCGACCGCGATCACCGACCACATGGCCACGCTGCCGGTGGCCAGCATGGTCAGGACGACCAGCCCGGCGGCGCCGAGCGCGTGCAACGCCAGCACCTTGCCCGGGCGAAACATGCGCAGGGTCAGCGTGCCGATGAACCGGCCGACCATCGCGCCGCCCCAGTAGAACGAAACGTACTTGGCGCCCTGAGCCTCGGGCAGATTTCCGATCGACGCCTCTTTGAAGTAGTTCACCAGCACGCTGCCGATGGCCACCTCCGCGCCGACGTAGACGAAGATGGCGACCGCGCCCAGCACCAGGTGGCGATAGCCCCAGGCGCTTTTGTGCTGCGTTTCGCCGATCGCGTGTTCGGTGTCGGTGTTGGCGTCGATCTTGGGCAGGCGGAACACGCCGATGAAGACCGCCAGCACGAACAGCGCCACCGCCAGGCCGATGTACGGCGTCTGCACCGAGCTGGCCTCGGCCGCGCGGTACGCCTCGGCGGCGGCCGGGCTCATCTGCTTGATCTGGTCGGCGCTCTTCACCGCGGTCGACAAGATCAGCACCGACCCGAAAAGCGGCGCGATGGTGGTGCCGAGCGAGTTCAACGCCTGGGTCAAGGTCAGCCGGCTGGACGCCGTTTCAGGTTTGCCCAGCACGGCGACGAACGGGTTCGCCGCCACCTGCAAAAGAGTGATGCCCGCCGCCAAGACGAACAGCGCCAGCAGGAACAGCGCGTACGACCGCGCCCCCGCCGCCGGGTAGAACATCAAACAGCCCACGCCGGCCGTGCACAGGCCGATGATGATGCCGTTCTTGTAGCCCAGCTTGGTGACGATGGTGCCCGACGGCAACGAGACGATGAAGTACGCGGCGAAGAAGGCGAACTGGACCATCATCGCCTGGGCATAGTTCAGCTCGAAGATGCCCTTGAGGTGCGGAATGATGATGTCGTTCAGGCAGGTGATGAACCCCCACATGAAGAACAGCGAGGTGAGCACCACCAGCGGGAGAAAGTATTTGTTACCCGTACCTGCCACGGGCGTGGACGTCTGAACAGAGACGGGAAGGGAGGATCCGCCTGCCATGGGCACGCTCCTAGGTTGTCGGCCAGAAGCCGGACCATAGCTGCGCGGCCGGGACCGGTCAAACCTTAACGGTCCGACCAGCGCGCGTCAGACGACAGCCATCGCGTCAGGCGACAAGCTGGTGTTCCGCATCGGCGGCGCGGTCGGCGGCGCGGTCGGCGGACGGTCGACCAGCGGCGGGATGGGCGATGCCTTCAAAGCCGATGGCCGTCCCGCCGTGCGTGACCAGACGCAGGTGCCCGACCAGATTCACCACCCGGCCGTCCTTGGCCACGATGGTGGTTTTGAAGCGCATGTCGCCGCGCCCGGCGTTGGCCGCCGCGCGGGCCAGGCGCTGCCGTGCGGCCTCGTGCTGCTCGGGCGGGATCAGATCGAACACCGAGCCGCGCAGAACGTCGGCGCGAGCAAGACCCGTCACCGCCTGCGAGGCGGCGTTGACCGCGGTGCAGCGGCCTTGGAGATCCATCGCGAACACCACGTCGGTCACGCTGCCGACCAGATCGGCGTAACGCTCGTCCAGCGTGGCGTGCCGTTCCAGCTGCTGGCGGACCGCTTCGTTGAGGTGGTCCACCTGGCGGCGCAGGACGATCACCCAAACCGCGAACAACCCCACCAACGCGCACAGCCAGCCCATGAGCGTCGGTATTCATCGACCGGGCGGGCGACGACTTGAGTGCTTGGGCGGTTTTTGCGCGGCGCCTGTAATAACCGTCCACCTCGGCACCTCCTTAACGGACAGGCATCTATTTTCGTGGAGTCAAAGCCCATGCCCGCCTCGACCAACGCCCACCTCGCCCCTGCCACCCCGCGCGCCGGCGATTGCCCGTGTACGGCAACCGAACGCGGCAGTTTCGTGGCCTGGGTGGGCCGCCTGGTGCACGACCACCGCGCCCACCTGGCGCGCGTCGCTCGTCGCGAAGGCGTCAGCGCGGAAGACGCCTTCGACCTGGTCCAGGAAGCCTTTCAGACTTTTCTCACGCTGCCGCAGGCGCGCAGGCTGGTCGACGCGCGCGACGAGTCCGCCAAGCTTCTGACCGTGCTGGTGCGCAACGCCGCCCGCAATCGCCGCCGGCTGGCCGCCGTGGTCCGCCCGCACGACAGCGACGCCGCCGCGCTGGACGCGCTGCCCGCGCAGACGCCGTCGGTGGACCAGCTCATCGCCGCGGCCGAGGACGAGATCAAGCTGCGCGGCTGCGTGCAGAGCCTCAGCGACGTCCAGCGCATGGTGGTCACGCTGCGCATGCTGGACGAGGTCGACGGCGACGATGCCGCCCGCACCCTGGGCATCACGCCCGGCCACGTCGCGGTGCTCTTGCACCGGGCGAAGGCGAACCTGCAAGCGTGCATGACGGCGGAGAGCCCGCTGCCCGCAAGCCCGTGAAAACGACCGAAGGAGAAGCAACGACATGGCCAACGAAAACGTCATCGAGATCAACGACACCAACTTTGAAGAGCAGGCGCTGAAGTCGCCGGTGCCGGTGCTGATCGATTTCACCGCCGCCTGGTGCGCGCCTTGCCGGATGATCGCCCCGCACATCGACGCCATCGCCGACGCCTATGCCGGCCGCCTGCGGGTCGGCAAGTGTGACGTCGACGCCAACCCCGAGCTGACCGCCAAGCTGGACGTGCGCAGCATGCCCACGCTGATGGTCTTCAAGAACGGTCAGGTGGTCGGCCACATGATCGGCGCAGCGCCGCGGGCGAAACTGGAAGCGCTGGTGACGCGGGCCCTCGGCTGATCAGCCGCGGCCGGCCGCCTTGGGCGCTTCGGCCCAGGCGCGCAGTTGGTCCGGCGACCAGCTGTTGGCGACGCGGGCCGGATCGATCCAGGCGCGCTCGGCGTTCAGCTTGGCGAAGTCAACGCGGGCAAGCTCGTCGGTGTCGTGGGCGTCGCTGCTGAGCACGAACGTCACCGCCTGTTCCCGTCCGCGCCGCAGCCACTCGACCGACAGATCCAGCCGCGGCAAGGCGCCGTTCACTTCCAATGCGGTGCCGGTGGCGACGGCGGCGCCGAAGATGGCGTCGGGATCGAGATCGATTGGCGGCCGACCGCCGATCATGCGCGCCGACAGGTGGCCGATCATGCGCACGCTGGGATCCTGCATGGCCGTCACCACTCGACGGGTCTGCGCGGCGCGATCGAGATCGAAGTGATCGTGGACCGACGCCAGGCACCAGTCGAATTGCTGGCGAAACGCCAGGTCGTAGTCCAGCTCGCCGGCGGGGCCGATGTTCAGCTCGATCCCGTGCAGGAGGCGCAAAGAATCGCCGAGAGCGAGCTGCCGCTCCTGGATGCGCGCGCGCTGAGCCAGCAACGCCTCGCGGCCGACGCCGGCGCGCGTGCCCTCGGCGTGCTCGGTGATGGCCAGGACGCGCAAGCGCCGCGCCTTCGCTGCGGCGATCACCTCGTCCAGCGACGATTGCGCATCGCCTGAAGTCGACGTGTGCACATGAAAGTCGCCGACCACGTCACCGATCGGACGCGGCAAGGCGCCGGCCAGGGCGGCTTCGATCTCGCCGGCATCCTCGCGCAGGACCGGCGGGACGAACGGCAGGCCCAGGGCCGCATAGATCTGCTCCTCGGTCTCGCTGGCGACCACGCGACCACCGTCGATGGCGCAGAGCGCGTATTCGTTCAACGTCAGCCCGCGAACCAGCGCGCGCTGGCGCAACCTTATGTTGTGACCCTTCGAACCCGTGAAGTACAAAAGCGCCGCGCCCAGCTGGTGCGCCGCCACCACCCGCACGTCGACCTGCGTCCCGCGGTGGGTGACCACGCTGGTCTTGGCGTCGCCTTGCACGAGGACCCGTTCCACCAGCGGCATCGCCACCAGCGCCGCCATCACCGGCCCCGGCGCCTGCGCCGCCACCACGATGTCCACGTCACCGACGGTCTCGGAGAACCGCCGCAGCGATCCGCAGATCGCGACCTGGCTGACGCCGTCCACCTCCGACAGCTTGGCCACGATCCGCGCGGCCAGCGGGTGGGCGACGGAGATGGGCGTGCGTCCGGCAGCGCCTTGCGCATCCAAGCGAGCCACCGCCCGCACCAGGTTGTCCTCTGATTTGGGGCCGAACCCTTTCAGCCCGCGCAGCAGATGCCCGGTCAGCACCGCCCGCAGATCATCCAGCGAGTTGACGCCCAGCTCGGAGCGCAACCGCTGCAAGGCCTTCGGTCCAAGACCCTGAATGCGCAGCAGCGCCACCACCGAAGGCGGGTGCTTTTGCCGCAGCAGCTCCAGCTTCGCCACCTTGCCGGTCTGGACCAGCTCGCGAATCTTTTCCGCGGTGCTCTTGCCGATGCCTTCGATCTGCTGCAGCTCCTTCGCGCTCAGCAGCCCCGGATCCTTGGCCAGCGTCTCGATGGCGTTGGACGCGCTCTCGTAGGCCCGCACCCGAAACGACTGCGGATCCCCCTCTTCCAACATGGTCAGCTCCGCCAGCTCGCGCAGCATGTCCAAAACATCGCCCTTCCGATCCACCTGCCAGGTTTACGCCATTCCCGATCCAGCGCGCGACAATTTCAACCGTCTGCCGGGGGACCGGCTCGCTGCCGCTCGCGGTGCCCCGGGCCCCCTCACTGCGCGCGGCAAAGCCGCTCTACGTTCGCCTTCATATCGAACGCCAGCTATCGAGCGTCGGCGTTTCCATCCAGGAGGCGCGGCTCTGCTGCGCCGGCTCACTTTGCGCGGGCAATCCGTTGGGGGGCCGCTGGGGGGATTTAATCCCCCCACGCGCCTTTAATTCGCCTGACGCCACACCGTCATCACGTGGTTCCAGCCGGCGCAGGCTTTGAAACCGCTGGACTGGTTCGGGTAGTCGGCGGCGGTGCAGTAATCCTTGCAATAACCGTCGCCGCCGGAGAACGGATCGACGTACGGCGCGTTCTTCTGCTTAGCACCGATGCGGCCGGGGACGACATCAACGTTGTATGCGATGCCGTTGCAATAGTACGCGGCGACCTTGCTCGGGTCGGTGCCGTGCGCGCCGGTGACGAAGATGTTGCCGAAGAACGAACCTTCCTGGTTCGGATAGCTGGCATTGAGTCCCCAGCCCACCGACCGATCGGCCGACACAACCCAAAGCGGAATGTGCACGCCGGCGGTGTTGACGTGGGCCAGCATGCAGGACGACATCGTCTCCTGGCAGGCGCTGTCGCAGGCACCATCTTTCCATTGCGGCGCCAGGCCCATCTCGCCGGGGAAGGTGTACGAGTTGCCGTACTGGTCTTTCTTGACCACGCTGGTCCCGGCCGCGAGTGCGCAGCGAACCAGATACGCCACCGTGTTGCGCCCCGAATCGCTGGTCATCAAACCGTTCGTCGACGACAGTCCATTGCCCGTCGCCAGACCGTTGCCGG
Source organism: Polyangia bacterium (assembly GCA_036268875.1). Classification (GTDB taxonomy): domain Bacteria; phylum Myxococcota_A; class Polyangia; order Fen-1088; family Fen-1088; genus DATKEU01. Next base: position 30,341 of record DATATI010000034.1, read on the forward strand.
TGGCCAGTCCATTGCCCGTCGCCAGGCCGTTGGTCGAGCTGAGCCCGTTGATGGATGAGAGACCATTGGTGGTCTTCAGCAGGGAGTGGACGCCTTCGCCGCCCTCTTCGCCACTGAGATCCGCGCACCCGATCGATAGCAATGCCAAACCGACCGATACCATCCGTGCAACGCGAGGGAGCTTCTTCATGGTTAACGAACATTGCAATATGAATGCTAGATTACTAAAATATTTTACCTAGATCAGATCCTCGGAATGACACGCGTTTCTCTGACGACATTCGCTGGTTTGTCTCCGACCGGCGTTGTTTCTGTTGCCGCCCAGTCCACGGAAGATCCGCGGCACGCCTGATTGAACGGCAACTTCGCCCAACGTCGATCCGAACTCTGGGTGTCGTTTATGATAAAAGGAGGCCGCCCATGGGAAGCGTCAATAAAGTCATCTTGATCGGCAATCTGGGAGCAGACCCCGAACTGAAGTACACCCCCAGCAGTCGCCCGCTCTGCAACCTGCGCATCGCCACCACCGACGTCTTCAAAGACAAAGGCGGCCAGCGGCAAGAACGCACAGAATGGCACCGCGTCACGGTCTGGGGAGACCAGGCGGAGAATTGCTCGAAGTACCTTTCCAAGGGTCGGTCGGTCTACATCGAGGGGCGTCTACAAACGCGCTCGTATGACAAGGATGGACAGAAGCACTACGCCACCGACGTGGTGGCCGATCGCGTGGTCTTCTTGGGCAGCGGCGGTGGCGCCGGCGCAGGCGCGGGAGAAGGCGGCGGGCGGCGACCGACTGCCGGCAATCCGCCTGCGGGTGGCGGCGGCGGACGAAGCGGCGGTTATGAAGGCCCGGCCGACGACGGCGCCGGTCCGCCTCCATCCGACGACGACATCCCGTTCTAGCCGCTCAACCAAGCGCGGCCGCCCTCGGCAGCTTTCCCTTGCTGGAAGGCGTCGGTTGATGTCCAATCACGTCCTTTTTCGGGAGAAACATTTTGCATCGAGAGCGTCGACCGAAGAAGTACGGGTATGGTTTTGTCGCCGGGCTGTGCGCGCTGACCGCGATGGCCGCCCTGGTCGGCTGCGGTGATAGCCACCTTGGTGCCTACTATGACGGCGGTCGACACGATGGCGGATTGGATAGCGTCGAGGTCCGACGGGACACCAACACCACCGTTGACGCCGGCCCGCCGCCCGCGGTTGGCCCAGGCTCGGTGCTGCTGGTGCCGGGCAACGCCAGGCTGGTGGGTCACGGCAAAGACAGCTGTTCGAACCAATCACCAGCGACGTCCGATCGCTGGTGCGCTTTTTCACGGCCGTCCTCGTTTCTGGGCCTCTCTGATCTCTGGGTCATCAACGTCACACAGGCGCTGGCCGGCAAGACCATCGCATGCGACGGCAACGACGCCAACTGCCTGCGGCTGAGCAGCAACGTGTTCGACGGCGATCTGACCATGCACGGCTTCGGCGGCGACACGCTGATCTATTACGCCGACAACCTCGGCGACAGCATGAACTTCATCGGAACCGTCTTCGCCTGGCGGCCCGAGTGGGTGGTCCCGCGCGCGCTGACCAGCCAGACCGGGCTTACCTGCCAGGCGCATCCGACCGCGCAGTCAGTGATCTGCATCGAGAACCCGGTCACCGACGCGACCACCCAGAATTTCATGCTGGATCTGACCGGCGGAACGCTGGGCCCCACCAACAACGGCCCGGTGCCCAAGCTGGACACCGTCCTTTATTCCGCTCCCAACGATCCGACCAACATCACCAAGTTTCAGGCTGGCTTCACGCCGGCAGGGGACGTGGCATTGTGGTCGGCGCGTACCACGCCCACCGGCCCGGAGATCTTGAACAGCCAGACATTGAACGACGCCAGCACGCGCCAGGTGGTCGCGCAGGACGTGGCCCACTGGCAGGTCTCCAATGACAGCTCGTCGTGGTACTGGCTGAAGTCGTTCAATTACTCGACCACCGGCGCCGACTCGGGGACGTTACAGGTGGCGCCGTATCCCGCCGGAACGCCTGCCACCGTCGTGCTGACCGGCGTCGGCGAGTACACCGCCGTCGGCAGCAAAAGCGTGGTAGTCCGCGCCGGCCTCACCCAAGGCGCCGGCACTTTGAAGTTGATCGGCGACATCACCGACGTCGCCGGCACCAGCAAGACGTTCGATACGGGCGTGCTCGCGACCTGGGACATGTCGGCCGACGGCACCACCGTTCTTTATTCGAAGACCAACACCGGCTCGCTTTACGACATGTACCTGGGCAGCGTCACCAAGGCCATGCCCTGCCCGCTGGCCACCACGGCCGTCGCCCTTGGCTTCGGACACCTGGCGCCGAACACCCTGACTGCGGCCTGGGTGAAGGCCATCAACCAGAATGATACCGGCGCCTACTACACCACGTTCGACAAGTGCGTCTCGAACCAGTTCGGCATCAACATCGTCACCTTCGATGCCGTCGGCGACCAGGGGTACGTCTACGAGGACGATGGGGACGCCACGCTGCCGATAGGAACGTTGCGGTATAACCAGATCGTAAATGGCGTGCTCAGCGCCACCGGCGCGCAGGTGCAGACGAACGCCAGCGCCACCGTTTCATTGCTGTGGCCGGCGCACTCGGCGGTGGTTTACTCGATCAACGCCAACAACGCGACGGACGGCGTGTACGTCAACGCCATGCTGCCCTTCACAGAAACCGTCCCCCCGCCCGGAGCCGACGGCGGCACCGAGACCGGCACGGACAGCCCCGCGGCCGACACCGCGTCGCCCAGCGACGCGGGCGCTGCCGACGCCGCGGAAACCGCCACCGACACCGCGGCCAGCGACACCGGCAGCGGCGGTTGAACGGAAAAGACCGCGGCCGCCGGGCTTTCGAGCACCCGGGTGCGATCGCAGCGGCCAGCCACTTGAGGGGTAACGAACTTTCGCCGATGAATCCTCTCGGATAGCATCATGTCGGTGCCTGGTCGCTCCCTTCCGCTGGTGGTCGTCGTCGCTGCCCTTCTGGTTTCGACTGAAGGTGGCAGCGACGGCACACGCGCGGCCACCCTGCCGACGGCGAAAGAGGCGCGCGACCGCCTGGTGGCCGGCGAAGGGAACGACTTCGACGTGGCGACGGCGGTCGCGCCCGGCCTCGCCGATCTGTCGGGGTTCTCGCCCGGCCACGGGCCACGCACGCGCTTCGGCGCCGCCCAGCACGGGCGTCAACTTCTGCTCTCGTTCGACGACGGCCCCGATCTGAAAGGGACGCCGCTGATTCTGGAAGAGCTGGACCGCCGCGGCTTGAAGGCCATCTTCTTCGTCACCGGCTGGCGCTTCGCCGGCCAGCGTCCGGAGGACCTGGCCCGCCGCGATCTGCTGCGCAAGATCGCCAGCCACGGCCATCTGGTGGCCAACCACACCTTCAGCCACCACAACCTCTGCGACAACCCCGACGAGACCGCCAGCCAGATCGACGACAACTCGGAGCTCATCGCCGAGGTCACCGGCGTGCGGCCGCAGCTTTTTCGAGCGCCCTACGGCGCCTTCTGCCACAGCCTGGACGTCGCGCTGGCGGCCCGCCAGCTGGTCGACATCGGCTGGAATCTGGATCCCCAAGACTGGAAGAACAACACGCCGGAACGGATCGTCGCCTACCTGACCAATAAGCTGACCAAGCTGGAAGGCCGGGGGATTTTGCTGATGCACGACACGCACGCCGCCTCGGTGCGCGCGCTGCCCGAGGTGCTGGACTGGCTGGCCCGCGAGAACCGCCGCGCCGTCGAGCAAGGCCGCGCCCCCATCGAGATCATCGACTACCGCGCGGTGTTGCCGCCCCGATCGCTGGCCCAAAGCGGTGTCGAGACCATCGTCGGCCGCCTGGTCGACGATGTCGCACCGGCCGTGGCGCGGCTTTGGCCCGCGCCACACAGTCTATGAATCATGTTCGTCCTGCGCGACGTCGCCCCCGCCGACCTGGACGCGCTGCTGTCGGTGGCCGCGTTCCTGGACACTGTCAATCTGCCTGAAGACCGCGCCTATCTGGCAGCGCTGATCGCCATGTCGGAAAAATCTTTCGCCGCCGAGATCCCGGTGGCGGATCGACGCTTTGTCTTCGTCCTGTGCGACCCGGACAGCGAACGCGTGGTGGGTGTGTCAATGATCTTCGCTCAGCATGGCAGCCGCCGCGCGCCGCACATCTTCTTTGACGTCATCCACGAAGAACGTTACAGCGAAAGCCTGGATCGGCACTTTGCCCATCAGGTGCTGCGCATCGGGTACAACTATAAAGGACTGACCGAGATCGGCGGCCTGGTCTTGCTGCCGGAGTACCGCCGCCACCGCGATCAGCTTGGCCGCTTGCTGTCGTACGTGCGCTTTCTCTACATCGCCATGAACCGACGCGTGTTCTGCGACGAGGTGGTGTCTGAATTGATGCCGCCGCTCGAGCCGAACGGCACCAGCCTGCTGTGGGAATCGCTGGGCCGGCAGTTCACCGGCCTTTCGTATCAAGAGGCGGATCGCCTGTCGCAGACCAACAAGGAATTCATCCGCGCGCTGTTCCCCCAGGATCCGCTGTACGCCACCTTGCTGCCGCCTCACGTGCAAGAGCTGATCGGCAAGGTGGGCCCCGAAACCCAAAGCGTGGAACGCATGCTGCGCGAGATCGGATTCGCCTACGCCCACCGCATCGATCCGTTCGACGGCGGCCCGCACTTTCACGCCCTCACTGACGACATCACGCTGGTCGCGGCGACGCAGCGGGCGCGCCTGGCGGACGGCGAACCGGCGCCCGACGCGCCCCTGCGCCGCTGTCTGGTGGCCCGCGAATCAAGCGCCGAGCCGCATTTTATCGCCGTGAAGACGGCGGCCCCGGCCCAGGCGAACGATGGTACCCTGGCGCTGCCTGCCGACGCCCGGCGGACCCTGCGACTGGTGCCGGGCGACGAGCTGGCCGTTTTGCCCTTCTGATTCGTCGCCGGCCGCGTTCTCCCTCGCATGCCTTCAACCGTCCTGATCGTCGACGACGAAAAGAACATTCGCCGCACGGTGCGCATGGTGCTGGAAGGCGAAGGCTTCAACGTCGAAGAGGCCGGCAGCGGCGAAGAAGCGTTGGCCCGGCTGCCCGACGTGGGCGCCGACGTCATGCTGCTGGACGTGCAGCTGCCGGGGATGTCCGGCCTCGAGACCATCGAACGAGTGGCCAAGCTGAAAAGCCCGGATCCGCTGCCGACGGTCATCATGATCTCCGGCCACGCCACCCTGGCCGACGCGGTTCGGGCGGTGAAGGCGGGCGCCTACGATCTGATCGAAAAGCCACTGGATCGCGAGCGGCTGATCGTGGCCCTGCGCAACGCCCTCGAACGGCGGGCGATGGCGCGCGAAGTGGCCGGCTTGCGCGCGCTGGCCGATGAGCGGTTCGAGATGGTGGGGCGCAGCGCCGTGATGATCGCGCTGCACGGCCAGATCGCCAAGGTGGCGCCGACCCGCACCCGTGTCCTCATCACCGGCGAATCGGGCACCGGCAAGGAGCTGATCGCCCGGGCCATCCACCGCGAGAGCGCCTTGCGCGATCGCCCGTTCATCAAGGTCAACTGCGCGGCCATCCCGCCCGAGCTGATCGAATCCGAGCTCTTCGGTCACGAACGCGGCGCCTTCACCGGCGCCACCGCCCGCAAGCGCGGCCTGTTCGAGATGGCCGACGGCGGGACCATCTTCCTCGACGAGATCGGCGACATGATCGCCTCGGCGCAGGCCAAGGTCCTGCGCGTGCTTCAATCGGGCGAGTTCACCCGGGTGGGCGGCGAGCAGACCCTGAAGGTCGAAGTCCGGGTGGTGGCGGCCACCAATCGCGATCTGCCGGCGGCGGTAGCGTCCGGCGGTTTCCGCGAGGATCTCTACTTCCGCCTGGCGGTGGTCCCGCTGCGCGCGCCGCCCTTGCGCGATCGCGGCGACGACATCCCGCTTTTGTGCGCGACCTTCGTCGAGGCCGCTTGCCGCGAGAACGGCATGAAGGTGAAGACCATCGCCGGTGAAGCGGTGGCCATCCTGGCCGCGTATCCCTGGCCCGGCAACGTGCGCGAGCTGCGCAACGTGATCGAACGGCTGGTGATCTTGTCCGAGGAGAGCATCGGCGTCGGCGACCTGCCCGAGGAAATCGTCGAGGAAAGCGCGCGCCGCCGGCGCGATCAGGCGCAGAGCGGCGGGGTGGCGTCGCTGCCGCGCGTGGATCTTCCCGTCGAGGCCCGCGCCCTGCCGCTGCGCGAGTTCCGCGATCACATGGAGCGCGAGTACATTCGCATGAAGCTGGACGAAAACAGCTGGAACATCTCGCGCACCGCCACCCTGCTTGGCATTGAACGGACCAACCTGCACAAGAAGATGCGCACCCTCGGCCTTTCGCGCGACGAGAACGCCTCGGGCGCGTAAAGTCGCCGCTGATGATTCGCCTGGCAGGATTCTTCGGCCTCACCGGGGTGGCGCTGGGCGCGTTCGGCGCCCACGGCCTGCGCGATCACCTGGCCCCCGGCATGCTGGAGGTCTATCGAACCGGCGTGCTGTACCAGCTCATCCACGCGGTGGCTTTGCTGGCGGTGGCGCTGGGCGCCGCGCGTCTGCGGCGCGCGCGGGCGGTGGCGACGTTGTTCAGCGTCGGGATCGTCATCTTCTCCGGGACCCTGTACGCGCTGGCGCTGACTCAAATTCGCGTTCTCGGGGCGATCACTCCGATCGGCGGCTTGTCCTTCATGGCGGGGTGGGTGCTGCTGATCTCCGAACCGGCGCCAGCGGCGTAGCCTCGCGCTATTTCAACACCACCCACAGCACGCCCACCGCCACCACCACGAATCCCGCCAGCAACCCCATCCCTGTCAGCAACTTTCGCTGATCGTAGTGCGCCAGCGACTGATCCAACGCCGCGATGGCCTTGCTCCGCTCCTCGATGGTTTCTTTCAAACGATCGATGCGCTGGTAAAGCGGCCGCAACGGCTGCCCCAAAGGGCGCGACTGCGCGGCGGCGCGCCCTAGCTGTTCGGTCAGCTCGGCCGTCTCGTGCTCTGCTTCCGACCGATCGCGGTTGTGCCCGACGATGGCCGCGCCCATCGCTCCGGCGGCGCCACGACGAGCGGTGACAGCGGCGTCCAGCTTTGATCGCGCGGCGGCCGCGGCAGCGCGCAGCGACGCCGAGCGATCCCGCAACTCGACCAGCTCTTTTTCCAGACGCGTCGCCTGCCCTTGCAGCGCCGCCAGCTCACTGGCCAGCGCCGACGCTTCGTGACGAAGATGCGCCGCCCGCGCGGCGCCGTCGGGCGTGGCCGCCGCCATCTCGGCGTCGCGCTCGTGCGCCGCCCGTCGCTCGCGCACGCGGCCGAGGCGCGCCGCCACCTCCTGGCTCTCGACGGTCACCGGCCGCAGCATCTCGTCCGCCTCGACGCGGGCGGCGTCGCAGGCGCGCCACTGGGACTCGAGGCCCGTCTCCTGGGCGCCGAGACGGGCGTCCTCGGCGGCCTGCAGACGCTCGGCGGCGGCGATGTCCGCCAGGGCGGCTTCCCGGCGCGCCTCCGCCCGACCGATGGCCTCCAGCAGGCCAGTCAGATCCGGCGCATGAATGCCCTCGTGCAGGATGGCGGTGCCGAGTTCCTTGATGGCGCCGGCCAACAAGCGATGTGAACCGTCGCGCTCGTTCACCAGCCGCCGCCGCCGCTCGCCAGCGTCGGCCTGACCGCGCAGGTAGATATAGATGTACCCGATCGAATCGCCGATCCACGACAGGACCGACCAGATGGTCCGTCCGGTTTTCACCGCCGCGGAATCCTCGCGCACCACCCGCGCCGTGCTGATCTTCGCCTGCGCGGCCGGCGACAGCGACATCATCGTCGGCGACGTCGCCGCGGTCATCGCCGCGGCGGTGGACCCGTTTTCGGCGGCGGGGTGGGGCCTTGGGGTCGGCGCCCGCGGCAGCAACGGCACCGCCGTCATCGGCCCCAGACGCTTGCCACATTGGGAACAGTACCCAAGATGATCGGCATTCTGGTGGCCGCAGTGCCGACAGGAGCGCATGAGGCGTGTAGTTTAACCTGCCACCGAGTTCATCAGCGGTTTTCAGCGACGGCTATCCATGGTACCGATTTGATATGAACGCCGCCGCCAAGATGAGCTGCCAGGTGGTCGAGAAGGCGCTTGGCAAAAGCTCTGCGTACAAGAAAATCGACGACGGTCTGTACGTCGTCAAGCAAGGTACCTGCGTGGTGATGATCAACGTCATCCCCTGGCCGCCGGATCGCGCGGTGGTTCGCCTGGTCGCGCAGCTGGTGAAGGGCGTCTCGATGGAGGTGCCGCTGGCCCTGCAGCTGCTGGAGATGAACGCCATGTTGCGCTTCGGCGCCTTCGCCTTCGTTCCGGTCGGCGACATGATCATTTTTTCGCACACCCTGCTGGGCGGCAAGACGCTGGACCCGGTCGAGCTGACCACCACCATCCACGACGTGGCCATCATCGCCGACGAATACGACGATCGCATCGCCGCCCGCTATGGCGGACAGACCATGCAGGATCTGCTGGAAGAAAGCGTGGTCGAGCACTTCCGGACCGCCCACTCGCGCGATCATTTCAAGCAGTAGCGAAAGCGCCGCCATGATGACCGGCGCCAAGAGCAACATTCTGGAGGCGGTCGGAAGCACGCCGATCGTCAAGCTGCAGAAGGTGGCCGCGCACGTGGCCGCCGACATCTACGTCAAGTGCGAGTACCTGAACCCGGGCGGTTCGATGAAGGATCGGGTGGCCCGCAACATCGTCACCGACGCCGAACGGCGTGGCCTGCTGGGCCCGGGCGGCACCATCGTCGAAGCCACCAGCGGCAACACCGGCATGGGGCTGGCGCTGGTGGCGGCGCTGCGCGGATACCAGTGCGTGTTCGTCATGCCCGACAAGATGTCGCAGGAAAAAGTGGCCGGCCTGCGGGCGTTCGGAGCCCGCGTGGTGATCTGCCCGACCGCCGTCGAGCCAGACGATCCGCGCAGCTATTACCAGACCGCCAAGCGCATCGTCCAGGAGACGCCCGGCGCCTTCTACGCCAACCAGTACCACAACCCGGCCAACCCCGAAGCGCACTATACCTCGACGGCGCCGGAGATCTGGCAGCAGACCGCCGGCGAGGTCGACGTCTTCGTGGCCGGCATGGGCACCGGCGGCACCATCTCGGGCTGCGGGCGTTTCTTCAAGGAGAAAAAGCCGGGCTTTCGCCTGGTCGGCGTCGATCCGATCGGCTCGCTTTACTACGAGTACATCAAGACCGGCCGCATGACCCGTCCGTTTTCATATTACGTCGAAGGCATCGGCGAGGATTTCTTGCCGACCACCATGAACCTGAAAATCCTCGACGAGGTGGTGCGCGTCGACGACAAGGAATGCTTCCTGATGACGCGCGAGCTGGTGCGCCAGGAGGGTCTTTACGTCGGTGGCAGCTCGGGCGCGGCGGTGGCGGGCGCCATTCGCTATGCCGAGATGTCCAAGCGCAAGGAGAACATCCTGGTGCTGCTGCCGGACAGCGCGCAGAAGTACCTGTCGAAGATCTTCGACGACAAGTGGATGCGCGAAAACGGTTTCCTCGACGAACCCGATCCGCTGGGCACGGTCGCCCAACTTTTGCGCTCGAAGAAACCGCGCCCGCTGGTGGCGGCCAAGAAGGGCGATCGGGTGCGCCACGTGATCGGCCTGATGCGCGACAACGGCATCTCCCAAATGCCGGTCCTTGAGACCGCCGGCGGACGGATGGCCGGCATCGTCGCCGAGGTCGATCTGCTGAACTTTCTGGTCAAGGGTGAGAAGAACCTGGACAGCCCGATCGACGATCTTCTGGAATCGGATTACGCCACCGTCACGCCGGCCACCCGCATCCATCTGGTGCGCAACATCTTCAACGACGCCAAGATCGTCGTCGTGGAAGACGGCGACCAGGTCTACGACGTGATCACCAAGATTGATCTGATCGAATATCTGGCCGAGCGGCGCGGCGCCGCCGGCTAGGGCGCGCCGTGGCTGCCCGCAAGAAGAAAACCGCCGCCGCGACGGCGCCGCGCTTCGAAACCAAGGCCATCCACGCCGGCCAGCATCCAGAGCCGGTGACGGGCGCGGTGATGACGCCGATCTTTTTGACTTCGACGTACGCCCAGAAGGGACCAGGCGCGCACAGCGGCTTTGAATACTCGCGCACCCAGAACCCGACGCGGTTTGCCCTGGAGGGAAACATCGCCGCCCTGGAGAGCGGCGATTGGGGACTTTGCTTCAACGCTGGTCTCGCCGCGTCGGCGGCGGTGATGGCGTTGCTGTCCGCCGGCGACGAGGTGGTGGCGGGCGACGATCTCTACGGAGGCTCGTTTCGCCTGTTCGACAAGGTCTTCCGCCGCCTCGGTCTGACGTTCATCTACGCCGACGCGCGCGATCCGGCGCGCTTCGCCGCCGCCATCAGCGGCAAGACCAAGCTTGGCTGGATTGAAACGCCGACCAACCCGATGCTGCGCCTGGCAGACATCACCGCCATCGCCGCCGCCTGCCACGCCCGCGGCGTTCCTCTGGCCGTCGACAATACCTTCATGAGCCCGTATTTCCAGCGCCCGCTGGAGCTGGGCGCCGATCTGGTGGTCCACTCGACGACGAAATATTTGAACGGCCACTCGGACGTCGTCGGCGGCGCCATCGTTGGCCGTGATCCGGCCCTGCGCGAGCGCCTGGCGTTTCTGCAAAACGCCATGGGCGGCAGCCAGACCGCGCTGGACAGCTTTCTGGTTCTGCGTGGAACCAAGACGCTGGCCGTGCGCATGCAGCGCCATCAAGAAAACGCCCTGGCCATCGCCCGCTGGCTGGAATCGCGCCCGGAGATCGCCCGCGTGATCTACCCCGGATTACCGTCCCATCCGCAACATCAACTGGCGCGCCGGCAGATGACCGGCTTTGGCGGCATGGTCAGTTTCATCCTTCGCGAAAACAAAAACACGCTCGACCGCGCCCGATCGTTCCTGCAACGCCTGCGCGTCTTCACCTGCGCCGAGTCGCTGGGCGGCGTCGAATCGTTGGCCGAGCACCCCGCCATCATGACCCACGCCTCGATTCCCCCTGAGCGCCGGGCCGCCCTGGGAATCAGCGACGGCCTCATCCGCTTGTCCGTCGGCATCGAACACGCTGACGATCTGATCGCCGACCTCGATCAGGCTCTGCGCAAATAAAAAGGCGCCCCCGAAGGAGCGCCTTTTTTCCGATCGACTTCTTTCCGACGTCGTGGCGTCGGCCTAGTCGGCACCGCCGTCAGCCGCGCGACGGCACTGAGCGGCGCACACCACCACGCCGCGAACGCAGTCACAGGTGCGCTCGCCGGCGGCCATGCCCACCATGCAAGGTTCCATGCAGGTCTCGGCCGGGGCGCCACGAGCGGCCGCCGTGCAGCGTGCACCGGCGCGGCACATCGGGATGGAACCCGCGTCGGCAGTCATGCCGGCGTCAGGACGCACACCGGCGTCGGGACGCATACGGGCATCGGGACGTATAACAGCGTCGGGACGCATGCCGCCGCTGTCGGGACGCGTGAAGCCGCCATCGCCGCGCATGCCGCCGCCGTCGGGACGCATGAAGCCGCCATCGGGACGTCCGCCCGGCGCGCCGCCGCTGCCGCCAACAATGGAACCGCCGGAGCCTTGCTCGCCTCCGGTGCCTCCGAAGATGCTGCCGCCCGATCCAGAACCGATGCCGGATCCCCCGGAGCCGATCTGGGTGCTGCCGCCGCTGCCCTCGCCGGGCACGGTGTCACTGGACCCGCCGCAGCCATACCCCGCAATGGCCAGCAGCATAGCCGCGCACGACAGCGTCGTTATTCGTGAACTCCGGGTCATGTTGAACGCCTCCGATTGAATTGCCCGCATTTGGCACGGGCTTCCGCTTTGCTGGGCCCGGGGGGAACCGTACAAATCGGAAACTCAAACCCCGGCAGCCATCGCGATGCCGATGCGATTGGCAGTTGTGACGAAAGGGGCGTCCGGGAATGTTCCCCGAGGATCGGCTAGGGAGACGCTTTTTCCGTCTCGTCCATCAGCCGCGCGGCATCGTCCAGGAACAGGCCGGCAGGAAAATCGCTGAGATACTGTCGCAAAGCGTCCGCCGCCCCAGCGTCGCCGAGGGTCTTGAGGCAGGCCGCCCGCCCAAAAGATGCCCGGTCAATCAGCTCGGCACGCCGTGAGGTTCGTTGCGTCAGCTCATACGAGCGGATCGCCGACTGGCAATCGCCGGCTGCGCGCTGCAGGTCGCCGGCAATCCGGGCGATCTCGTCCCGCCGTTCGCTGTCGGGATGATCGCGGAGAAACCGATTGGCCTCGGCAAGTGCGCCCGGACTGTCACCCAGGCGCACCAAGGTTTCAACAATGGATACGTCGGCCTCGACGCGCAAAATGCCGTTCGCATTCGCGTCGCGGTAACGCCGCCAGGCGGCCACCGCGGCTTCCGGCTGGCGCAAGCGATCACGCAGGATCTTGCCGATCTCATAAGCGGCGTTTTCCGCCGCCGGTCCGCCGCGGGCCAGGATCTCGCCGTAAAGCTCCAGGCCTCGGCGGACGTCGCCGGCGGCCAGCGCTTCCTCGGCGTCTGCTCCCGGCAAAACCAGCGGCGACACCCGCACGCCGTCGACGGCGGCCGAGGTTGCCGCTGACGACGACGTTTGGGCCATGGCCAGGGCCCGCCGGTGCGCGCGCGACCGCACCCGCACCGCGGTCAGCGCGCGCATTCGGACCGCCACCGGCGCTGTCGGAGCGGTCGCCACCGGCGCCGGCAGCCCGGCCCACGATTCACCGACCGTCAGGCGCGCCAGGCGCACGGTGTCTCGCCACACCTCGACGACACCCTCGTCGACGTCCACGCTGACCCGATCGCCGCTGTGCACGCGAAACTTCGTACCCACCACCACCACCCGATAGGCCCCCACCACCACCACGAAGTTTTTTCCGGGCGCCTGGTGCGGCACCGAGAAAGCGACGTCGCCTTCGTTCACCGACGGATGCTGCTCGTCGTCCAGGGACAATGTCGAGCGCGGGCCGACGGACGCGGCCACGCCGCCAGGCAATGCCAGCGCCAACGTCTCGCCGGCGGAGGTCCGCACGGTGGCCGGCCCCACCAGCGCGCGCCGCTCCGGCGCGACCGGCGAAGCGACCGCCGGCAACGCGGTGACGACCGCCACCGCCAAGCGCGCCGGATGCGCCACGCCCACCGGCGCCAGCGCGGCCGGCGTGGGCGCGAGCCCCGGCCAAAACACCGCTGCCAAGACCGCCGCCAGCACCGCGCTGCTGGCCACGCCGCCCACGAACCACCGCCAGCGCGACGAGCTGCGCGGTCGCAAGACCGGCGACGTCGCTTGCGACAGCTTGCTCCACAGCCGCCGCAAGGCCACATCGTCGCCGGTGCGGGCCTGGGCGTCGTCCAGCGCGCGGCGCAGTTCGCTCTCCACGGGATCCAGGGATCGGTCCAGCCAGCGCTGGTCGCTCACAGTCGCCTCCGCTTCGCTGCCTTCAGCAGCTGGGCACGCGCGTGATGCAGGCGCGACCAGGCGGTGTTCTCCGGGCAGCCCACCACCCGAGCCACCTCTTCAATGGGTAGGCCTTCCAGCTCGAACAGGATCAGCACCAGGCGTTTCTTGGGATCGACCCGTTCAAGCAAGGTGTCCAAGATCTCAAGACGCTCCGTGCGTTCGGACTGGTCGGAGGCGGGCGGCGGCAACGGCTCGCGCAGCATCAGCGTCGACAGCAACCGCTGCAGCCGATGGCGCTGGATCAAGCGCGCCGTTCCGCGCGCGGCGATCTTGTAGATCCACGTCGACAGTTGAGCATCGCCGCGAAAACGCGGCAGGCTGCGATAGACGGCCAAGAACACGTCCTGGCAAGCGTCCTCGCGCTCGCTCGGAACCACGCCCAGCGCGCTGATGAACCGGTGCACCATGGGGGCGTATCGTTCGTAAAGCTGGCGCCAAGCCCCGTGATCGCCTTGCTGGCAGCGCGCGATCAAAACCCGATCGGACGGTTCCGGAGAACCGCGCAAAGCGCTGCTGGCGACGCCTGGTGTCCGCAAAAGCTCCCCCGACCTTGAGGTTAGTGTCCGGCGGCCCAAATTTCGTCAGCGAAAATAGAATCCTGTTTCAACTCCCACCCTTGCATACGTGCGCGGGGTGCTGACCGCACCGTCGCTGCCGTCGCCCAGGCCGGTCAGCCGATAGGGAACGGCCAGGCCAATGGCCAGCCCTCCGCGGGCAAAGTAGTCGCCCCCGCGCAACCGATAAGCCAGAGCCGCCTCGACGTTCGGGCTGACGTTGCGGTCGGTGTGCGCGCTGCCGTCGATGCGGCGGGCGTTCACCAGCAACGCGTCGATGCCCAGGTTCAAGCCAGGCTCAAGTCGGCCCGGACCGGCAGCCAGCGATAGATAGGTCCCGAGGCGCAGCGGAATCCGGCGCAGCGTGGCCCGCCCGTTCGGCCAACGTCCTTCGGCCAGCGGCGCGATGCCCACCGTCAGCGACGCACCGGCGCCACGGTCGCGGGCGGCGCGCTGTAGATCGATCCCAACCAGGGCCTCGAAGCCTTCCAGCGCGTCGCCGGCGGATCGCCAGGCGGCGCCGCCCACCAGCGCGGCGTCGGTCGTCGGTTCAGGCGGCGCCGGCGGGGGAGGCGGCGCGGCCGGAACCGCCGGCGGGGGGGGCGCGGGCGGACGCGCCGCCACCGATTCGTCCAGCTCGGCCACGTACCGGTCGACGATAAAGGCCACCGTGTCGGCCAGGGCCACGCAGTCGGCCCGGTGGCCCTCGGCAGCAGGCAGAACCCGACGCAGTAGCACCTGGCCGCCGGCATCGCGCAACTCGACCTGCAACACCGGCGGACCGGGCGGCGAGGAACGCGCTTGCAGCAGCAGCCGCAGCGCGCCCGGATCGGCCGACGGCGCCGCCGACGCCGAAACGCCGGTCAAACGCGCGGCGATCGCTTGTACCACCTCGACCACCGACGGACAGTCACCGCGTCCGTCGCCAGACACGGTGATGGCCGCCGCATGAATGATCAGCAACACCGGCGACAGCAGGCGACTAGCTTCCTTCCATCAAGCCGCTGCAGCGATCCACCACCCGCGCCATCGCCTCGGCGAAGATCGACGGCGGGGGCAGAAGGCTCACCACCAAGAACGCGCCCGGTCCCGGCAGGTCGAAGAAATAACCGGGCTGCACCAGCACGCCGTCGCGCTGTAGCAGCGTGACCGCCCACTCTGCATCAGTCATCACGGCGGGGACGCGAAGAATGGCCGACCAGCCGGCCTCGGCCGGCAGCAACGTGCAAGGAGATGACGACGGCAGCAGCGCCTGCAACCGGGCGCGGTTGGCCGCCACGCGAGCCGTGATGGCCGCGCGAATGGTGCCACCCAGAGCCAACAAATCCGGTGCCGCCAGCTGGACCGGCGTTGCCACGGAAAGATAGGTGTCGGCGATCAGCTCCAGCCGCCCCAGCGCCATCGCGACATCGGATGGTGATCCGCCGGCCACGATCCAGCCGAGCTTGATCTGCGGCAAGCCGCACGACTTGGAGAGGCCGCCCAGGCTGAACGTCAACACCGGCGCAGCGCCGGCAGCCGCGGCCGCGGCGGCGCAGGCCACGGCGTCGCCGGGCCGGGCCCCGAAGGGAAAATCGGCGAACACCTCGTCGGCGATCAAGGCCATGCCGCCGCGCGCACAGAGCGTGGCCAGCCGGCGGCGCTCGTCGGCCTTGAGGAATGATCCGGTCGGGTTGTTCGGGCTGACCACGATCAGCGCGGGCGTCCTTTGGCCGGCGGCGCGGGCGGCTGCCAGCGCCGCGTCGATCGACGCAAAGTCGATATGCCAGACACCGTCGTAAGCCAGGCGATAGGCGATGGGTTGCACGCCTTCCAGGCGCGCCAGATAGTCGAACAGCGGATAGCCGGGCTCGGGAATGAGAACGGCGTCGCCGGGATCGCACAGCAGCTTGAACAGCAGTGCATACGATTCGCTGCTGCTGGCGGTGAGCAGCAGGCGATCGGGATCGACGGTACATCCGCGCCGGGCATAGTCGGCGGCGACCGCGGCGCGCGCCGACGGCAACCCGCGCGGCGCCGGCGCATAGGTGGCCACCTCGGGCGGCGCCAGCGCCTCGCGCAGCGCCGCCACCGGATACGGCAGGTCGACGGTGGTGGGATTGGACACCGTCAGATCAAGGACCGCGCCGCCGGCCTGATGGCGGGCCGTCTCGGCCGCGGCGAGGGCGTTTTCTGGGCGATCCCAGGGCAGACGACGCGAAAACACCGGGCGCAGGTTACCACCGGTGGCGCTTGTCCCGGCCATCGGTTCAGGCGGCAGGCGTACTCGCGGCGACGGTCGGGTTGCCGTACAATGGAGCGTTCATGGGTCTGGATCTGCGCGATCTGCTGAGAGGAGACATCCGCCTGCACCCCCGGGTGGTACAGCAATCGCTGTTCGGAAAGCCCGAGGATCGCCAGCGCCTGGCCTCGGCGTTGCCCCCGCTGGTGCCGTTCGGCAACGCCCAGTACGCGGGGGCCGATTGGATCTTGGACTGGGACCATCGACTGCCCTCTCGGCAGGCGGTCCTCCGGCTGTTCGCTTTTTACTCGGCCGAGCGGCGCAAAGAATTTCTCGACGGACACGAGGCCCGCCAGCGCGAGATCGCCAGCCAGGATCTGTTTCCCGAGTTCGACGTCCCCGACTTCGTCAAGTTGCCGGCGGACGAGGTCTACGAGACCGAGATGGATTTGAAGGGCAGCCCGGCGCGCCTGCGCCTGGTCAGCGAGTGGCGGCGCGAGATTGATCCTGGGCAAGGCAACCGCGCGGTGGAGATCGTCCGCAACTCGGAGCCGTTCAAGACGCTGAAGGCGCAGGCGAAGATCCGCGCGCCCGGATTGGGCGAGCTGGAGCCGGCCGAATGGTCGCCGCCGTGCGAGAGTGGCCACGTGCGCTGGGGCATCGACGTCTGGTATCTGCTGACGTTCAACGGCATGGTCGGCGAAGGGCGGGCGTTCCTGGTCGATCTCGAGGATCGTTCGGTGGTGCGCGAACGCGATTTTCAATTTCGCGCCGGCTAGCGGCCGTTCAGGCAGCCAGAAGACCGTCGGCCAGCCATTGCCCGAGCCAGGTCGAGCCAAGGCGGGCGGCGTCCTCGGCGTCGCGCGTCTGGCTCAGGCGTTCGCAGAGAACACCGAAGGAAAGACCAGGCTGGATCAAACGGATCGCCTCCTCCTCGGCGGCGTCGACCAGGCGGTGATAGACGGTGGTCTCGCGGCGCCAGACCAAGAAGGTGGCCGGTTGTTGGCGGACCAGCGCCTGCGGCGGCAGCGGCGCGGCGGCCAGCACCGCGGACCAGACGTCATCGATGGCGTGCACGGAGGGAACCAGCTCGTGCGCGGCGATCGGTTGCAGGATCAGGGTGGCGAAGGCCTCGGGCGGCAACGTTTGAAGCTGCTGCCGCGTCAGCGGTGATTGATCGACGCGGTCAAAGACGTCGAGACGCGCCCATTCCAGCGCCGCCAGCTCGCCCAGCCAAGGACGATCGCCGGCCAGGGAATGCCCAGCGGCGAAAAGCGGCAAGTACCGGCCCACCTCGCGCAGCGATGGATGACGAGACCGGTGCGCCAACAGATAGTCGGTGATGAGATTGTGAAAGCCGGTCTCGTCCAGCGCCGCCGACGTGGCCGGAAAGTACTGCGCCAGCGTGTCGCGGATTCGGTAGAAGTACATGTTGGCGTAGATATCCAGGCGCTCGACGGCGGAGGCGCGGTGGTCACCTTGAATGATCGCCGCCAATTGCTCGGCGCTGGCGCCGTCAGCGGCGAGGCCAGCGGCCACCCCTTCCGGCGCAGTGATCAGCGAGAAGAACTGCCGTTCGATCGCGGCCAGCATCGGCCGATCGGGCGCGTCACCCCGCCGCATGACTGACCGCTGGCGCGACCAGCAACGCCGCTCCGTTCGGCGCGGCTAGCAGCGCCGTTTCGATGCCAGCGGCGCGCCGCGATTCCTCCACCACACGTTCGAGTGGCGGGATGTGATCGTCCCATTCGATCAGCGTCGACACCCGCCCGAACCGCCGCAGCGCCTGCCGGTAGAGGTCCCAGACGCCGTCGCAAACCGGGTGATCGTGGGTGTCCAGCAGCAGCTCGCCCGCCGTGCTGTGCCCAGCCAGATGAATCTGTCCCACCCGAGCAAGAGGAATTCCGGCGATGAACGCCGCCGGATCGAAACCGTGGTTGTGGGCACTGACAAAGATGTTGTTCACGTCCAAAAGAACGCCGCAGTCGGCGCGCTGACAAAGCGCCGCCAAAAACTCCCATTCGGTCATGGCCGACTGACAAAAGCTGACGTAGCTGGAGACGTTTTCCACCAGGATCCGTCTTTTGAGTCGATCCTGCACCCGCTGTACGCGCTCGGCGACGTGGTGCAAAGCCTCTTCAGTGTAAGGCAGAGGCAAAAGGTCGTGGGCGTAGTGCCCGCCCAGACTGCCCCAGCACAAATGATCGGAGATCAGCTCCGGTTGCACCTCAGCTGCCAGGTCTGCCAGCCCGTTCAAATAATCGCCGTTGATTGGGTCAACCGACCCCAGTGACAGCGAAACCCCGTGCATCACCACCGGCGACCGCCCGCGAATTTCTCGCAACACCCGCCGCGGATTTCCCCCCGCCACCAGGAAATTGTCAGAAATAACTTCAAACCAATCCACCACCGGCGGCTGTTCCAGCACCGCCTGGTAATGCTCTGTGCGCAACCCAATCCCGTGTCCCAAATAAGGAAACAAATTCATTCCCTCTTTAGGCCGACTATTTTCACCAATGACATCCACTTATTCATCCAATGACATCCGATTGCCGCGCCTCAATTCCCATCCAGGAGGCCGAGCTCCGCTCGGCCGGCCCACCTTGCGCGAGGCGTTGGGTGGGCCCGCGGGAGGGCGAGCCCTCCCGCGTAGCGAGCCCGTTATTTCGCCGCCGCGACTTTCCCGCCCTTGTCCTTGCACTCTTTGTCGCTCATCTCCACCCAACCCTTGCCTTTGCAGCCGTTCTTGCCGGCGCAAGAATTGGCGGACGAATGGCAGCCACCTTTGCCCTTGCAAGCGTTGACACCCTCACAATGCACCTTGCCGCCCTCGGCGGCGCTGGCGATGACAGGCGCCGCGGTGGCGAACAATCCGGCGGCAAGAGCGACAACCAAGGTACCTTTCGTGCTGATCATTGATTCTCTCCTTTGGGGATTTTCTCAGGTGTTCGGCTATTGCTACGCCGAAACCGGGAGCCCGTTACGATAAACCTCCGTCATAAACAGCGCCAACCCCAATGACGACCTGCAATATTTCGCTTTCCGCTACCAAATCTGAAACATGGCGTAAGATTACGGCAGGAATCGTTGCCCGCGGGTCACTAACCGCAGGAGTCAACATGCGAAGCTTTCGCGCAGTTCCTGGCTTCCTAGGCCTGATAGTTTTGGCCGTTGGGTGCAACTCCCCGGAGGGGTTTCACGGCATCGGTGCGGACGGTGGCGCACCCACCGGCAGCGGCGGCATCGGCGTTGGCGCCGGCACCGGCGGCGATGACGGCACCGGTGGACTGGGCGGCAGCGGCGGATTGTTCGGCAGCGGCGGCACGGGCGGCGGCGGCACGGGCGGCAGCGGCACCGGCGGCGCTGGCGGCGACGGATCGGGCGGCGGCGGCGTCGACGCTCCGATGGACGTCTCCATCGACCAGAGGGCGGACGCCGGCGCGGATGCGCCCGCGATCAGCGACGCGCGCGACACCGCCGCCGACAGCGGATCGCAGGTGCTGACCTTCCAGAACTATTGCTTGCGCGCGCACTGGACCGCCACCGCGTCGCTGCAGCCGGACCTGGCCATCAACGCCATCGACGGCGATGCCGTCACCATGTGGGCGACGGCGGCGCCGCAGACACCGAACGAGTATTTGCAGGTCGATCTCGGCGGGCCGACCCGCCTGACCCAGATCGTCCTCGACAACAGCGCCGGCAATCAGACCGACTACCCGCGGGCGTACACCGTCGTGGGCTCCGCCGACGGCAATTCGTTTCCCACCACGATGGCCAGCGTCGGTCAAACACCGGCCGGCGCGCTCACCACCATCAGCTTCAACGCGGTCACGGTGCGCGCCTTCCGCATCATCCAAGCCAACTCTGACCCGACGTTCTGGTGGACGGTGCACGAGCTGCGCCTCGGCTGCCAGCCTGCCACCGCGCCACCGGCCGGTGCCTTCGATCCGTTCGATCCCAGCCAGTGGATCGTGACCGCGTCGTCCAACGTGGGCGGAGAAGGGCCGAGCAATGCCATCGACGGAGACTTCACCACGCGCTGGACGTCTGGTGCGCACCAGCAGGGCAGCGAGTATTTCATGGTGGACATGGGCGCACCGACCACCATCAGCCAGGTGTGGATGACCACCCGTCAAAGCCCGAATGATTTTGCCACTCAGTACGCGCTGGACGTGTCGACCAACGGCACCACGTTCTCCACCGTGGCCACGGGCGCCGGCGCCATCGTCACCAAGATCGTCGTTTCGCCAGTCAAGGCGCGCTATGTGAAGATCCGCCAGACCGGCCAGACGGACCCCAACATCGGCAGCTGGTGGTCGTTCGACGAGCTGACCATTCGCCCGTGACGGCGGCCGCCCGCCGCGATCCCCTCAGCGGCTCCAGCCGCGTTCGTTCTTGAACAGGTGCGCCAGCGCCTGGCTGAGGCCGTCCAGGCCCGGCTTGAAGAACACCGGCGCGTCGATGCTGACGCCGATCATCGTGTCGTTCGACGACGTCACGCCAAAGCGAGCGATGTCGCGATCGACCTCGCTTCGGCGGAGCGCGCGCAAGACGCGTTCGCCGGAACGGTTGGCCATGTCCAGATCGCCGATGATCAAGCCTGGTCGCTCCTCGTGAAGGGCCGTGGTCACTTCCGTTTCGGTCTTGGCGCAACGAACGCCATAGCCTTCCTCGATGGCCAATTCCATCAGGAAGTCACGCAATTCAGGATCGTCGCTGACGACCAGGACGGAGGCAGGAACCCTCCCGGTCGGCGGCGCCGGTGTTCCTCCGGTCGGCAAGAGCGTCACCAGCATCTCCAATCAGGATAGCGGCCTTATGTTTCAGGCTTTTTTCCGCGGCGCCACTATTGGGTAAAATCTTTGGGATTGCCCGGGGCCTCCTCCACCCTTGCGGACCCGCGGGGCTGCGGCAACAATCCCTCCATGAAAAGAACCTTACTGACCCTGGCGGCAGTTTTTCTGGTCGGCTGCGGCGATAAATCGCCGGGCATCCAGGACAGCGGCACGCCCGGCACGGGCGACGACGCCAGCGCGACCGGCGATGGCAGCCCCACCGACGATGGCGGCGATGTCAGCCTGGCCGGCGATTCGGCGTTTCCTTTCGACACCGCGCCGGGCATGCCCCTCGATGTACCGGCCGGCCAGTGGACCTGGGTCGACTTCCCCGATTCGACCTGCGACGAGGGCTCGCCGACCGGGATCGCCGTCAGCCCCGGCGACGCCGGCAAGCTGCTGATCTTCTTCGAAGGCGGCGGCGCCTGCTGGGACGCGCTGACCTGTTTCGGGCTGAACACGGCGGTGCACGGACCGTTCGGCCAGGCGCAGTGGGCCGCTCAAGCTGCGACCATCACAACGTCCAGCATTCTGGATCGCACCCTGGCCGGCAATCCCTTCGCCGGATACGGGCTGGTGTTCGTACCCTACTGCACGGGCGATTTACACGCCGGCAACAACGTCGCCACCTACGACGTGGCTGGCCAGGCCACGCCGTATCACCATCAAGGCGCAGCCAACGTGGCGGCGTACCTGGCCCGCATCGCGCCCACCTGGGCCAACGCCACCGACGTGGTGATCAGCGGCAGCAGCGCCGGTGGTTTCGGCGCGCTGATGAACTACGAACCGATCCGCGCCCACTTTCCTAGCGCCAAGATGATCATGATCGACGATTCCGGTCCGCCGTTGGCGGGCACGTCGATCCCGGCCAGCGAACGGATGGCCTGGTACGCGCAGTGGCATGTCGGCGATCTCATCGATCCGCAGTGCGCGGACTGCAAGGACGACGTGTCCCACTTACCGGCCGCCGTGGCGGCGAAATATCCGAATGATCGAATGGCCCTGCTGTCGTCGCTGCAGGATCAGACCATCCGAACCTATTTCATGCTGACGGCGGACGGGATGCAGGCGGCGTTGCAGTCGCTGAAGACGGACCAGCTGGATCCGCTGCCCAACTTTCACACCTTCTTCGTCTCCGGCCAGACGCACACGATGCTGGGCAACCCTGGCAGCTTCATGGTCGGCGGCACATCGCTTTTGTCCTGGCTCGGGCAGATGGCCAGCGGTGATGCCGCCTGGATGTCCGTCGGTCCGTAAGCGCACTCGCGCCGCTGATCGTGCTCAGCCGGCGATCTTGAGCTCGGTCGCGATGGAGATCCCGGCCTTCAACGTTCGGGTCACCGGCGTCTTGTCGCAGATCTCCGCCAGGCGGGTGCGCTGCTCGTCGGACAGGGGCGCGCTGCAGGTGACGATGCGTTCGATCTGATCGCCTTCGCCTTCCTTGCCCTTGAACATGCGCAGCGCGACCTCGACCTGACCGAGCGTCCAGCCCTTGCGCGTGGCGTACATCTGCAGCGTGATCGACGTGCACGCGCCCAGCGACGCCAGCAGCAGCGCGTACGGCGCCGGACCAGCGTCGGTGCCGCCGTTGCTGGTCGGCTCGTCGGCGGTCAGCGTGTGGGCGCCGGCCTGGATCCGTTGCCTGTAACCGGCGCCGCTCACCACCTGAACGCTGGCGATCGCTGTCATGCGCGACACCCTACCGCGTCCGCCTGGCCGACGCAGCGACGAAGGCCAAGGTAGCGGCGGGCTGCTAGTATCCGCCGCCGTGGATTTCGCCATCGAGACGCGCGCCCTGCGCAAGGTCTACCGCGTGCCCAAGCCCAGCAGACGGCGCGGCGGCGCGGGCGGACCCATCCGGCCGCCGATGATGCCGCCAGCCTCGGTGTCCGTGACCGGCGGCGAGGTGGTCGCCCTCGAATCCCTGGATCTCAGCGTCCGGCAGGGCGAGTTCTTCGGCCTGCTTGGTCCGAACGGCGCGGGCAAGACCACCACCATCGGCATTCTCACCACGCGCGTGCTGCCGTCGGCTGGCCGGGCCTTCATCGCCGGTCAGGACGTGGTGGCGGCCGCGGTGTCGGTGCGCCAGCGCATCGGCGTGGTGCCGCAGCGGCCGAACCCAGATCGCGGTTTGTCCGTGCTGGAGAACCTGGTCTTTCACGCGTCGTACTTTGGTTTTTCGCGCGGCGAATCGCGGACCCGGGCCAGCGAGATTCTGGAGCGCCTGGGTCTGGGCGAGCGCGGCGAATCGCGCGTCGATCAACTGTCGGGCGGCCAGCAACAGCGCCTGATGATCGCCCGCGCCTTGATTCACCAGCCGCAGGTGATCTTTCTCGACGAGCCGACGGTGGGCCTGGACCCGCAGGCGCGCCTGGCGCTGTGGGAGATCTTGCGCGGTCTGCACGCCGAAGGTCGCACCATCGTGATGACGACGCACTACATGGAAGAAGCCGAGCAGCTGTGCCAGCGGGTGGCGATCATCGATCGCGGACGCTTGCTGGCCTGCGATCCGCCTGATCTCTTGAAGAAGAAAGCGCCGGGCGGCACGCTGATCGATCTGACGCTGGACGGACCCGCCGCGCCGGTGCTGGCGGCGGCGCGCGCGCTGGCTGGCGTGCTGTCCGCCGAAGCGGCCGGCGTTGCCCTGCGCGTCTATCATCCCCGCGAAGGCGAGGCGCTGGTGCCGCTTTTGGGCGCGGTGCAGGCGGCGGGTCGAGCGGTCATCAACATCCGGTTGGCCCCGCCCAGCTTGGAAACGCTGTTCGTCTCTCTCACCGGAAGGAAACTGGATTGAACCCGCCCGCGCCTTTGCCCGCTCCGCGCCCGGTCGGCGCCGGCCATGTCTTCCTGGCCTTGCTGATGCGCGACGCGGTGGTGGTGCGCCGCGAGCTGATCTATTTCCTCATGCGCACGGCGATGCAGCCGCTGCTGTTCACCATCGTCTTTGGGTATCTCTTGCCGCGCATGGGCTTCGTCAATCGCGGGTATACCTCGGCGCTTTTGCCGGGCGTCCTGGCGGTCAGCCTGGCCCTGGCGGCGGTGCAGTCGGTGGCGCTGCAGATGGTGGCCGATTTTGGTTTCACCAAAGAGATCGAAGATCGCTTGCTGGCCCCGGTGGCAAGCTGGCTGGTGGCGCTGGAGAAGGTGGTCTCCGGCACCGGGCAAGCGTTGATCGCGGCGCTGTTCGTGCTGCCGCTGGCGCGCCTCATCATGGGACCCATCGCCGGGCTATCGCTCGGCAACGTGGGCCTCATCATCGTCGTGACGCTGTTCGGAGCGACGTCGTTCAGCATGCTGGGGCTTTTCCTGGGCAGCGTGATCGAAGGAACGCAGATCGGTCTGCTTTTCGGGATCGTGGTGGCGCCGATGATCATGTTCGGCTGCGCGTATTACCCGTGGAAGGGCCTCGACGCTGTGCCGGTGATGAAGTACGCGGTGCTGCTGAACCCGCTGACCTATGTATCGGAAGGCCTGCGCGGCGTCCTCATCCCCAACCAGCCGCACATGCCAATCCCGATGGTGCTGCTGGCGCTGGCGGCGATCACCGCGCTGTTCTGGCGTCTGGGTCTGCGGACGTTCATGAAGCGGGCGGTGGGCTGACCGACGCCGGGGGCAGCGACCGTCGAACCACCGCGATCACCGCGATCAACAGCGCGATGCCCACGCCGCCGGCCGCGGCGTCAAACAGCAGCATCCTCAGCGCACCGAATCTGTCCGCCGCCCATCCGTCCACGCGGGTCATGTACCAGATGGGAATGTTCGAGAGCGAAGCGAAGACGTTGTACTTGGTCGAGGCGGCGCCTCCGCCGATCACCTCCAGAACAAAGCCGGTGAACGTGCCATAGCAAAGGCCGCTGGCGAACGAGTAGGCGATACACAGCACGGAATAAGTGGTCGGCGTCTGGGGGACAAACGCGATGCCCAGGGCCACCAGGGCCAGGATCGCGCTCGACGCCCCGTAGGCCATCTTGCGATCCATGGCGTCGGACAGCCGCCCAGCCGCCAGACAGCCAGCGATCATGATGACGCCGGACAACCATCCATTCATCAGCTCGACCAGATTGGACGAGGCGTGCCACTCGCGCGCCACCGCCGACAGCAAGTTGCTGGCCGCGCAGGCGCCCAGCGGCAAAAAGCACAACGTCACCGCCACCGCGCCCTGCCGCGACCACAACATTCGCCACAGCTCGCCGAACAGCGACTTCAGGCGGGCCCGCGCCGGCACGCCGGCCTCGGCCGCTTTTGGTTCCGGCAGCGGAATGAGTGCCAGGCAACAGACCATCAAAGCCACCGCCATCACGGCCGGCGCCATCCAAAGCTGCGGCAGCTCGCGCGCCAAACGAAAACCGAGGCCACCGCCCAGCGCGACCCCGCCCAGGTTGCCGGCCTGCGACCAGGCGGCTGCGCGGCCGCGCTGGGATTCGCCGGTGGCGTTGGCCATGATTCCTTCGGTGGACATGGCCACGAACGCCGACGCCACGCTGTTGGTGAACGTAAGCACCTCTAGCAAACCAAGGTTTGCGGGTGCCAACGGTACCAACCCCAGCGACGCCAGCGTCAGCGAGCTGACCGCGTTCCCCGCCACGTACCACCGCTTGCGCGTGCCCAGCACGTCGACCAGCGGTGCCCACAAGAACTTGTAGGTCTGCGGCAACACCGTCATCGCCGCCAGCGCGCCGAACGACGCCACGGAGATGCCGTGCTCGGCGGCGAGAAATCCCAGCGCCACGGACACGTAACCGGAGGGCGCGCCGAAGGGCAGAAACAAGATGAAATACAGCAGCGGGTGCGCCCGGCGACCGATGCTCACCCGGCCACGCTAACACGTTCGCCGCGCGGCGCGGGCGCGGCGCGGGATTAGCGCTGTGCCCGCAAGGTGCCCAGCATGGCGGTCGAGACGTCACCGAGGAGGTCAATCTTGCGCGAGACGGTGCGGAACCAGGTGCTGGCGTCGATTCCCAAGCCAGCGTCGCCGTCCATGAACACCACGCTCTCCATGCGCTGCACCTCGACCGCCGCCGGTGACGTCAGGGCCTGGTGCAGCGCCTGCTCGCCCGCCTGGGGCGCGGTGGCCGAAAAGATGTGCAGGTACGTCGCCTGCGCGGCGATCAACGACGCCACCGACAGCCGCTGGCCTTGTTCGAAACGATCGCGCAAGAACGCCACCGTCAGCTGCGCGCGTTCGATTCCTACTTTCTCTTTGGCGTGCAGCAGAACGACGCACGCCAGGGCGTCGTTGCGTGAAACCCCGGCCACCGTCGCGGTCATGTACGCTTCGATCGCGCCCAGCAGCGCGGCGTTCAGCGCCGAATACACCTCGATCACCCGCGCCGCCTCCACGCGCGCGCCCACCACCGCGTTGCGGGTGCCGTCGATGGCGCCCAGCAAGCTGCTGGCGTGCTGGAAACGCCGCTGCACCGCCGCCGGCAGCGCGCCCAGGTCGCGCCCGACGATCTCGAACAGCGCCGCTCGCTGTCGATCGGTGCGCTTCCACTGAGCGGTCAATTCGTCGCCCACCAAGTGGCCGCCCGAGCCGACGAACAACGTCGACACGCCACGTTCGCGCTGGGTCTCGTGCACCAAACCACCGACCGCGTCGGCCAGCGACAGGAAGGCGGACGCTGCCGCGCCGGCAGCAACCGCATCACCGCCGCCACCGCGCCCGGGCGAGCGAGCCGCCGCCGCGTCACCGAGAGGATCCTGGCGCATGGTGAAGGCGATCTGCTTCTCGACACACGCCGCGCGTAACACGCCACCGGCGGCCGCCGCCCGCAGCGCGGATTCAAACGACGCCTCTTCGAACGAATGAACCTGGTACGTCGGCCGCGCGGTCACGATGGTGACCACGCACGCCCCGTCGTCGCGCTCTTCGACAGTGCCCGCGTCATCGGCGACCAGGCAGAACCGCAAAACGCGAGAAGCATCGGAGCTGGAGAGCGACATGACAGCCAAAACGCCAATTGGCGTACGCCGCTTGATCTTGATCGCGGTATGGTTTCCGCGACATTTCCAACTACCTGAATCCGCGTAACTTTCGTTGGGGTGCGATTTCGAAGATCGCACTGTCGCGATCGTTTCGGTCGCAGTCGCGCGACCCGGGTAAAACCGGAAAAGTCATATTCTTCGCGGAGTTCGATTGATCTTTGGGACCACTTGGCCGTTACTAATACGGCTGGTACTGAGGGAGTCCCGGGGTGGCATGAGGCGCGCGAGCCTTCCCCAAACGAGAGGATCGTGTGAACGACTCGTTTTCAAAATCCCGTCGCCGCTTGGAGCACGTGCTCACGCCCGCGCTCGGCTCTATCCAGACGCCGCTGCCGGACGAGCTCACCACGCTGACTCCTTCGCCGACGTCAGGCGTGCTGGCGGCGCCGCAAGCGTCGACGCCCAGCATGTGCGTGACGTTCGGCCGCCTGGTCGGACAAAGCACGCGCATGCGCAAAGTGATCGATCAATTGAAGGTGGTGGCTCCGCAAAACACCACGCTGCTTCTGGAAGGCGAAAGCGGCACCGGCAAAGAGCTGGCGGCCGAGGCGGTGCACGCCGCCAGCCAGTGCCGCAAAGGACTATTCGTGGTGGTCGATTGCGCAGCGGTCCCGCGCAACCTGATCGAGGCCGAGCTTTTCGGACACGAGCGCGGCGCTTTCACCGGCGCGGTGCAAGCGCGCGAGGGCGCCTTCGTGCGCGCGGACGGCGGCACGGTCTTCCTGGACGAGATCGGCGAGCTGGAGCTGGACATCCAGCCGCGCCTTTTGCGGGTGATCGAGACCAGGGCGATCAAACCAGTCGGCGGCTCGACGCCGCGGCGCCTGAACGTGCGCATCATTGCGGCCACCAACCGCGATCTGGCGCGCGAGGCGGAACAGGGCCGCTTCCGCACCGACCTTTATTACCGGCTGGCCGTGACCCGCGTGCGGATGCCGTCGCTGGACGAACGCCAGGAAGACATTCCGATCCTGTGCCACCACGTGATTGAGGATCTGTGCGAGCGCGATCGCAAAGAGTACGGGC
Source organism: Polyangia bacterium (assembly GCA_036268875.1). Classification (GTDB taxonomy): domain Bacteria; phylum Myxococcota_A; class Polyangia; order Fen-1088; family Fen-1088; genus DATKEU01. The sequence goes on from DATATI010000034.1 coordinate 58,507, forward strand.
TGGACGCGCGCCAGATCGCCGAGCTGGCGCGCCGCCGCTGGCCCGGCAACGTGCGCGAGCTGCGCAACGCCATCGAACGACTGACCGTGCTGGGCTTCGACGACGAAGACGAGGACGAGCACACGGCGTCTTCGTTCACGCCCACGCCCACCTCTTCCGACCGGCGCTTCCGGGTGGCCAAGGCCGAGGCGATCGCCAGCTTTGAACGGCATTTCCTCACCGAGGTGATGAGCGAGCACCGCGGAAACATCACCGCCGCCGCCATCGCCGCGCACGTCGACCGCGTGCACTTCCTGCGTTTGCTGGATCGCCACGGCTTGCGCAAGCCGCGGCGGACCTAGAACGCCCCCCGCTCAACGGAACAGCAGCGGCGCGGACCGATCTGCAAATCGTGCGCGCGAACTTGAATCACGCTTCGGGCGCCGGCGATGGCGGCCGGGGCGCGCCGCCCTCGGCCAGCGCAGGCGCTCGCTCGCCGCGCGTCTCGCCCTCGGCCGCCCAGGCGCCCTGCGTGCGCTCCAGCGCCGCCTTGTCCTCGGCGAACTGCCTCTCCAGTTGTTCGCGGCCGGCGCGCGCCGTCGACAGCCGACGCACTTCATCGCCAAAGTGCGGAAGCAATTCTTCCAGCACGCTGACGTTCTGACGGCGAAAGCGATCGGCGCGCTCGCGCGCTTCGTACGGCGCCACGCCCAGGTGCTCCAGCGCGTGGCGGCCGCTGCGCAGGGCCGACTCGAACGTCTCTCGCTCGACGGCGCGCACGCCGCGCTTGCGCAGCTCGACCCAGTGACTGATGTTGCGGGCGCGGGCCACGATGTGCAGGCGGGGGAAGTTTTCCCGCACCAGATCGACCAGCTTGGCGCTGGACGCTGGATCGTCGATGGCTAGCACCAGCAGCTTGGCCTGCGCCGCGCCGGCGGCGTGCAGGAGATCCAAGCGGGTGGCATCGCCGTAGAAGATGCGAAACCCAAACTTGCGCATCGTCTCGATCTGGTCGGCGTCGTGATCAAGCACGGTGGCCCGCAACCCCGAGGCGAACAGCAAGCGTCCGATGATCTGACCAAAGCGTCCGAAGCCGGCGATGATCACCGGCGCGCCATCGTGCTCGACCGCGTCGGCCGGCCGCTCTTTCGCCGTGACGCGCACGATCTGATCGTGCAAGAGCAGCAGCAACGGCGTCAGCGCCATCGACAGCGCCACCACCAGCGTGAGAATGGCGTCCCAGGCGCCCGGCAGCAGGTGCGCCTGCCCGGCCACGCCGAACACGACGAAGGCGAACTCGCCGCCTTGGGCCAGCAGCGCGGCGAACAGCCAGCGATCGGGCGCGGTCACGCCCAGCGGGCCGGCCACCAGCCGCAGGGCCAGCCCTTTCAAAAACAGCAGCGCCAAAACCAGCGCGATGATCAGGCGCGGCTCGCTGGCCACCAGGGCAAAGTCGATGGACATGCCGACGGCGATGAAGAACAGACCCATCAAGAGGCCCTTGAAGGGCTCGATGTCCGTCTCCAGGGCGTGGCGATATTCCGATCCGGCCAGCAGCACGCCGGCCAGGAACGCGCCCAGGGCCATGGAGATCCCGGCGGCGTTCATGATCTGCGCGATGCCCACCACCAGCAGCAGCGAGAACCCGGTGAAGACCTCGCGCAGACCGGTGCGGGCCACCATGCGCAAGAGCGGCCGCGTGAGGTACCGCCCCAAGACCACCACCGCCGCCACCGCGCCCAGCACGCGCAATCCGCCCCACCACCCGTGCGAGCCCGTGGCGCCCGGCGCCGCCGGCGCCAGCAAAGGCACGAGCGCGATCAGCGGGATGGCCGCGATGTCTTGAAACAGCAGCACGGAGAACGACGTCGCGCCGGTGGGCGAAGTCAGCATCCCGCGTTCACGCATGGTCTGCACGGCGATCGCCGTCGACGACAGCGACAGCGCCAGCCCGGCGACCAGCGCGCCTTGCCACGGCAACCCGACCAGCAAACCACCGCCGGCCAGCAGCACCCCGCAGGCCGCCATCTGCGCCGAGCCGCCCCCGAACACCGGCCGGCGCATGGCGAACAGCCGCTTGGGATCCAGTTCCAGGCCGATGAGAAAAAGCATCAGCACCACGCCGAACTCGGCGAAGTGCAGGATCGATTTCACGTCGCTGACCAACCCCAGCCCGAACGGCCCGATGGCGCAGCCGGCGATGAGATACCCCAGCACCGAGCCCAGACGCAGGCGGCTGGCCAGCGGCACGAAGACCACCGCCGCGCCCAGGTACACCATCACTTCGAACATCAGGCTGTGCTCATGCATCGGCGCCTCCCGCGGACGAACCGAGCGCGACCAGACGCTGCAGGCGCTGGCGATAGTCGGTAGCGGCGGCCTGCAGCTCGGCGTCGCCGATGCGGTGGGCGCCGTGCACCACCACTGGTGGATCAACCCAGCGCATGCCGCAAAACCGCGCGGTCTGCGAAACCGCGGGAACGAACGCTTCGAACGGATGGCCGTGTATCTGCCCGGGCGCGTACGCTCCCTCGGGCGCGCCGGTGGTGGTCGCCCACAGCACCGTCTTGCCGCGCACCGCGGTGCCGCCCGCACCATAGGCCCAGCCGTGCGCCAGCACCTTTTCGATCCACAGGTGCAGCAGCGACGGCAGACCGTACCAGTAAAACGGGCTTTGCCAGACGATCAGATCGGACGCCCGCAATGCCTCGCGCTCGGCCTCGACGTCGACGGAAAAATCGGGATAAAGGTGGTAAAGGCTGCGCACCCTAACGCCCGGCAGATCGCGCACCGCCGCCAGCAGCACGCGGCCGGCGCGCGAACGATCCGGATACGGGTGCGCGTAGATGAGGTTGACCGGCCGGGACACCGGCGGAGCATACGGCAGTTCGGCGGGCGCACCAGCGCAGCGATCAGCGACCGGGACGCGCCGACGATCCGGAGAATCAGCGACGAGGACGGCGCGACCGCGTCCACGCGCCCACGACAAAAGCCAGGACCAACCAGGCGCGGCCGCTGTTCGCGACCCGACCGGCGGACCCGACCGCGCAGCCGACCGCGCCGGAGATCCCGTTGCGGTTCGGCGGCGTGGGCACCGGCGCCACGCCACCGTCGGCGTTCCCGCTGTTGCCGCTGCCGGGATCGGGCACACCACCGCGGCCGTCCGGATCAAAGGCGCCGCCGCTGCCGCTGCCGGGATCCATCGCACCGCCGCTGCCGCCCGGATCACCCGCGCCGCCCGCGCCGCCCGCACCGCCGCTGCCACTGGCGCCGCCGCTGCTGCTGCCACCCGATCCCGAGCCGCCGCGGCCACCGCTGCCGGCGACGGGAGCGTCCGGCGGTGCGCCTCCGTCGACGGTGGCCGCGCAACTGTTCGCCGCGCGCGTGGTCGCCGCCAGCGGACAAGATGTGACGTCCACGCCGATTCCCGCTTGCAGCGCGCCGCTGTCTGGATAGGTGGCGTCGGCGCCGGCGGTGGTGGACAAGAAAAAGTACGGATGGCAGCCAACGGCCAGGGACATTTTGGTCTCGTAGGCGCCGCGCGCCGCGGTCCCGTGTGCCAAGCCCAGCAGGTTGCAAACACCGTCGACGACCACCGCGATGCGGGTCGGCGCGGCGCCGCCCGCGTCGTAGTACGTGGTGCCGAAGGTGGTGGCGCCGCCAGCGGCGATCATCCCGGGGAAATGAATGCCGTCGCAGAGACGCGGGTGGGTGACCGGCGTGCCGATGAAGTCCTGCGTCCAGTAGTTCTGAAAGGCCGTCCCGCCCGGGACGAACCCGTTGCCCAGCAGCGTGAACTTCGCCGAGAAGATGTTGTCGCGATGACCGGTCTCGCCAGCGGCGGCCCCGATCTCGTAGATCCAGTTGTGAATGGCGATGAACCCGTCGCTGACCGACTTGCCGGCCGAGATGTTCTCGCCGATCTCCATCCACGGACCGGTGTAATACATCTCCACGCGGGCGAAGGCGTCCGTGCCGTCGCACGAATTGTGCTGAAAACAAGGGGTATCGTGCATGTCCTGCGAATGGGTGCGGGCCGAATGATTCAGATCGACCTGCCACAGCAACGGTGGTTGCGCTGGGTACGTCGGCCAGCCCTCGGCGGTGGGATCGGTGCGCGCGCGGTTGGTGGCGTAAAGGGCCACGCGTTCGTCGTAGTTCGGGTAGTCACCCGACGGCAGGCCCAGCGAGGCACGCACGACGTCGATGGCGGGCGTCCCGCGATCGCAGCCGGCAATCAACAACCAAGCGGCGGGCGCGGCCAAGAACAAACGGCGCACGCTTTGATCAGACTCCTCGGGCGGGCCGGCGTCAAGGCGCGGACGCGGCGGCGCGCGCCGGAAACCGCACCGCCATGATCGACGCCGCCGGGGCGCGCCCGACGGTCAGCAGCACGCCGTCGCGCGGCTGTTCCTGCACCAGCTCGACCAGCGACGCCGACAAGAACGCCGCCGCCACCCGGGCCATGGCGGTGTCGCTGGCGGTGGCATCGGCGGCGATCAGGCGGCCGCCCGGGCGCAGCAACGGGGCCAGCGCGTGCAACCAGGCGCTGGCGGCGGCGGCTTCCAGGCCGGCGACGTTCTCGACGATCAACACCGTCACCGAACGCGGGCGCAGCGGCAGCTCGGCGCCGGCCAGGGCTATTTCGAAGGGGCGGCCGGCGCGACCGGTGCGGCGGCGAGTGCGCTTGACGCCGGGGCGATCGAGATCTTCCACCAGCATCAGCGCCGGGAACGCCGCTGACAAAGTCTCGCCCAACCACAGCGGGCCGGACACCACAGCGGGCGCTTGAACAGTCGGCGCGCCGGCCCAGCGTACGATGGCCGACAGACACGCCGCGCTGCCGAGAGGTCCCGACAGAAGAGGTCCGCGCATGCGAAGAAACCTACCACGGTGTAAATCTTATCCATGAGGTTCTGCGTGCCGCTGACGCTGGCGGAGCCGGCGGCGCCACCGTCGGACGACGACGGCACCGACTGGGGCGGCAAGGCGCGCTCGCTGGTGCGGCTGGCGGCGGCGGGCCTGCCCGTGCCACCCGCTTTCGTGGTCGGCGCGTCGCTGTTCCGGGCCATGCGGGCATCCGGGCCAACGCTGCCGGCGCGAATTGATAGCGACGGTGGGCTGATCGCGCTGGATCGCGCGCGGGCAGCGCTGCAAGCGGCGGCTTTTCCCGACGGGTTCAGTGACGAGCTGCGCGCGCAGTTGCGGCGCATCGATGCCACACCGGGCGCGCGCTGGTCGGTGCGTTCGTCCTTCACCAGCGAAGACCAGCCGGGCGCGCTGGCGGCGGGTTTGTTTCAGTCAGTGCTCGACGTGGCGACGGACGACGTGGCGGCGGCGATCCGGACCGTGCTGGGGTCAGCGCTGCAACCGGCGGCGCTGCTGTACGCGCGAAGGCGACGGATCACCGGCGATGCCGCGGCGATGGCGGTGCTGGTGCATCCGTACGTGGCGCCCCAGGTGTCCGGCAGCGCGGCGTATGATCCAGCCGCCGGCGCGGCGCCGATCATCGACGGGCCAGAAATAAAATTGGCCACGGCGGCGCGCGCGGCGATCGACGCGGCGGTGCGCGCGCTGGCCGCTGCGCACGGCGCGGTCGAGATCGAATGGGTGGTCCAGGCCTGCGAAATCGTGTTTCTGCAAATGCGGCCGTTCGCGGCCGGCGCAGAGGCTCCCCGGTGGCCTGGATCGTCGGCGCTGGGCGACGGCGATTGGCGCTGGGACGCCAGCCACAACCCCGCGCCGCTGTCGCCCGCCCAGGCGGGATTGATCCGCCTCGTCGACGAACGTTGTCGCATTGGTCTTCGCCAACGGGTGGTCGGCGGATATCTTTTTTACAACACATTGACGACGGCGACCACGGACGCGGCGGCGACTTTAGCCGATCGGTTGGCGGCAACCCGCGACGCGGTCGATCGGACGCTGGCGGCGTTGCCCAAGACGCCCAGCCTGGAGTCAGCGCTGGAGGCATTCGTTTCGCTGTATCAGATCATCTTCGGTGACTTGCAACCGGCGGCGCGCGCGGCCCGGCAGGCGTTGCGGGCATTCATGGACGCCCACGGAACCACCGACGACGCCACGCTGGCGACGCTGCTGGACGACGTTCCCTCGGTCGCCAGCGAGCGGCGCGCCCTGGCCGAGCGCGTTCGCGGCGCGCCGACCGACGACGCGCGCGCCCACGCCCTGGCCGCCTACCTTGAACGCTTCGGTGACGAGGCGGCCGTCTGGGACGTGGCCGCGCCAACGTTCGCCGAGGACACGGCGTTGCTGGACCTTCGCCGCGCCCGTGAAGTCGCTGGCGTGCCCGGCGATCGTTCGAAGACCACCGCCGCCACCCTGGGCGCGGCCTTGCCGGCGGCAGACCGCCCCCGTTTCGATCACTTGCTCGGGCAAGCCCGCGAGGCCGTCGCCGCCGGCGAGGAAGACGATCACCTGTACGCACGCGTGCAAGCGACCGTGCGGCGCGCGCTTTTGCGCGAGGGGCGACGGTTGCGCGACGCGGGCGTCCTGGCCGCCGCCGCCGACGTCTTCTGGTTGCCGCTGCAAACCGTCCGCGACCAAGCGGCCGGGGCGGCGACGCTTGGTTTTCGTGAAGCCGCCGCGCGTGTCGCCCAGACTCGCGCCGCTGACGAAGCCGCGCGGGCCCACCCACCGCCGGTGGTGCCCACGGGTCGGCGCCCGACGATCGCTGGCGATCTGCTGCTGCGCGGCCTGCGCGGCGCCGGCGGCCGCGTGGTCGGACGCGCGTTCATCTATCCCGATCCGAGCGGCGCCAAACCCGACGACGGCTGCATCCTGGTCGCCCGCACCTTGCTGCCCACCGAGCTGCCGCTGCTGTCAGCCGTCGGCTTGATCACCGAAACCGGCGGCGTCCTGGGCCACGTCGCCGCCCAGGCCCGCGAACGCCGCATCCCGGCCGTGGTCAGCGCGGCCGGCGCCTGTGCCCGTCTGCACACCGGCGATCGGGTGCTGGTCGACGGCGACAGCGGAACGGTGCTGGTTCTCGCCGGCGATATATATTGACGGCCATACAATTGTCGCGCCGCGCGCGCGCCGATCAGCTCTCGTCGGTGTCGCTGTCGTCGGAGAGATATTCCAGAATCACTTCGTCCAGGCTTTTGTCGGAGACCAGCTCGTTTCCGAACGAGCGCTCGGCGGCAGGCGCGGTGTGGCCGCGGCGATCGATGGGGGCCACGGGCTGGGCGGCCACGGGCTGGGCGGCCGCGGGTTGCACTGCCACCGGCTGCGGGTCCCAGGTGATTCCAGCGTGGCCGCCCTTGCCGGCGACCGGGGCCGGCGACGGCGTCATCGCCTGCGGCGAAGCCATGGTGCGGGAGGGCGGACCGTCGCCGCCGTTCGACGACGAGGCCGGCACGTAGCTGCCTTCGCGAACCACGTACGGAACAGGGGGGCGAATGCGCGCAGGCCGTGTTGGCCCAGGCGTGCCGCCGGGACCGCCGACGCCGATCACCACGTTGCGCTGCACCACCACCCCGTCGGCCGAGCTGGACAGCACCACCGGCGGGCGCTTGAGCTCGGCGGGTTTCACCACCGGCTGCGTGACCCGCGGGATCCCTTGCGGACGCGTGCCGCCCGGTCGGGTGGGCGATCGGCTTTCGCCGCCCCCGCCACCGCCCGGACCGACCATGCCTGAACCCTGCACGACCACCGCGCCGGGCGCGCCATTGCTGACCGTGACGTGCGAAGAAGCGATGGGCACCGACGGCGGTCGCTGCGTCGACGACGACGGTGATGAGGACGGCGATTGCGTCAGGGCGGGTGCGACGACGGGAGCGACCTCTGCCGCCGACGCGTCGGGCAGGATGGCGGGAAGGCCGCGCGACGCGAAGAACGCGGCGATCTTGGCGTCGTGCTCGCCGCGGGTCAGCTCTTTCATCACCGCCTTGTGCAGGTTCTGCATCTGCGCGCGGACCAGATCTTCGTCGGCCGAGACCTCGTACTCGTGCTTGCGCGTGACCAGGATGGTGCCTTCGTAAAACAGGTGCGTGAAGACACGCGGGATCACAGGACCCGAGTCCTCGGACTGCACGTGAAAGATCCGGCCGTGATAGCGGACGTTGTGGTTGTAGCCAACGACCGGGCTACGAAGCGGTTTGGCCATGAATCCTGCTCATTATATCGTCAAATCGTGGAGAACCTTGTGGAATGGGGCCCGCCAGCTAGAATCCGGCGCTCCCCTCGGAAGGCATAATGCGACGGGCCAAGATCGAACGAAACACCAACGAGACGCAGATTCAGCTGGCTTTGGGGTTGGACGGCAGTGGCACGCGCAAGATCGCCACGCCGGTCCCTTTCTTCAACCATATGCTGGAAGCGGTGGCCCGCCACGGGTTTTACGACCTTGAGGTGACGGCCAAAGGCGACGTCGAGGTCGACGCCCACCACACCGTGGAAGACGTCGGCATCTGCCTCGGCCAGGCCTTTCGCGAGGCGCTCGGTGATCGCAGCGGCATCACTCGCTACGGCGACGCGCTTTTGCCGATGGATGAAACGCTGGTGTCGGCGGCGGTCGACTTTGGCGGGCGCGCGGCCTTCGTGTACAAGGCCGACGCCATCCGGGGCAAATGGATCGGCACCTTCGACGCCGAGCTGGCCCGCGAATTCTTCGGCGGCTTCGTCGGGGCGGCGCTGTGCAACCTGCACCTGGAAGTGCGCTACGGCGAAAACGCCCACCACATCGTCGAGGCGCTGTTCAAAGCGTTCGCCCGCGCCACCTCTACCGCTGTCCGCCTGGACCCGCGGGTGGTCGGCGTCCCGTCGACCAAAGGGACGTTGACCGCCTGAGCGCGGCACGCCGAGGCGAGCACCGATCATGAACGCCCGACCCCGCGTGGCCGTCGCCGACACCGGCAGCGGCAACCTGCGCAGCGTAGAAAAAGCGCTGGCCGCCGCTGGCGCTGACGTCATCGTCACCACCGACGCCGACCAGGTGGCCGCCGCCGACAAGGTGGTGGTGCCGGGGCAAGGCGCGTTCGGCGGCTGCGTCGCCGGCCTGTCTCGCCACGGGGGGGCGCTGGGGCAAGCGGTGCGGCAGGCCATCGCCAGCGGCCGACCGTACCTGGGCATCTGTCTCGGGCTGCAAGTTTTGTTCGAAGGCAGCGAAGAAGATCCCACCTGCCAGGGCCTGGCCGTGCTGCCGGGGCGGGTGCGCCGCTTCGCCGAGACGCCGGGCCTGAAGATCCCGCACATGGGCTGGAACGCCACGCTGCCGACGCCCACCCAGAACGCGCCGGTGCTGGCGCAGACGCCGCCAGGCACGTTCTTTTATTTTGTACACAGCTATTACGCCGACCCGGCGCGGGCCGGCGACGTCGCGCTGCAGACCGAGCACGGCGTGCGTTTCTGCGCGGCCGTGGCCCGCGACAACATTTTTGCCTGTCAATTTCACCCGGAGAAAAGCCAGCAGGCCGGCCTCGGCTTGCTGCGCAGCTTCGTCGCTTTGTAAGGTTGTCTCGCTGATGCTGATTTTCCCCGCCATCGATCTGCTGAACGGAAACGCCGTGCGCCTGCAACAAGGACGGCGCGACAGCGCCACCATCTACTCGGCCGAGCCGTGGGAGGTGGCGCGTAGCTGGTCGGGGCTGGGCGTGCCGCGCGTACACGTCGTCGACCTGGACGCCGCCTTCGCCCGCCGCGACGGCAGCGACGCCAACAACCGCGCCACCATCAAGAAGATCGTCGCCGCCGCCGGCGTCGACGTCGAGGTGGGCGGCGGCGTGCGCTCGCTCGAGGACTGCGGCAAGCTTTTCGACGTGGGCGTCAAGTACGTGGTGCTGGGAACAGCGGCCATCAAGGACCCGGCCTTCGTCGCCGCCGCCTGCGCGCACTATCCGCAGCGCATGGTGATCGCCGTGGACGCGCGCGCCGGCAAGGTCTCCGTCGAAGGATGGACCGAGGACACCGCCCGCGACGCCCTGGAGATCGGCGCCGAGGTGGCGCGGGCCGGCGCCGGCGCCGTGCTGTACACCGACATCGGTCGCGACGGCATGCGCACCGGGCCCAATCTGGAGGCGACGGCGCGCCTCGGCCGCCACATCGCCCCCTGCCCGGTGATCGCCTCGGGCGGCGTGTCGCGGCTGGACGACATTGACATGCTGATCAGCACCGGCGCCTCCGCCGTGGTGATCGGCAAGGCCCTGTATGAAGGCGTCTTCACCGTCGCAGAGGCGCTGGCCCGGGCGAAACGCCCGGCGGGAGCCCCGTTGTAAATGTTATGTAAGCGGGTGATCCCCTGCCTGGACGTCGACGGCGGGCGGGTGAAGAAGGGCGTGCGGTTTCAAGAGCTGCGCGACGCCGGCGATCCGGTGGCGGTGGCGGCGGCCTACGATCAGCAAGGCGCCGACGAGGTGTGCTTCCTCGACATCTCGGCATCTTCGGAGGGTCGGTCGACGACCCTGGACGTGGTGCGCGCCACCGCCGAAAGGGTCTTCCTGCCGCTGACCGTGGGCGGCGGCGTGCGCTCGGTCGAGGACGTGCGGGCGCTGCTCTTGGCCGGGGCCGACAAGGTGGGCATCAACACCGCCGCCGTCGCCGATCCCGACCTGGTCCGGCGCGCCGCCGACGCCTTCGGCAACCAGGCCATCGTGGTGGCCGTCGACGCCCGCCGCGAACCCGGCATCGAGGGGCAGCCGCCGCGCTGGCAGGTGTTCACGCACGGCGGGCGGCGGCCCACCAGCATCGACGCCGTCGACTGGTGCGCGCGCATGGCCGACGCCGGCGCCGGCGAGATCCTGCTCACCAGCATGGACCGCGACGGCACCCGGGATGGGTTCGATCTGGCCCTCACCCGGACGGTCGCCGACCGGGTGGGCGTGCCGGTGATCGCCTCGGGCGGCGTCGGGACCTTACAACATCTTTACGAAGGGATCGCCGACGGCCACGCCGAGGCGGTGCTGGCGGCGTCGATTTTCCATTTTGGCGAGTTCACCGTCGGGCAGGCGCACGATTTTCTGCGCTCCCACGGGGTCGCCGTGCGAGATCAGGTTCATGCCAGCCGCTGACGACGACCGCACCATCGCCACGTTCATGGACGCCGTCCGCTTCGACGCCGACGGCCTGGTGCCGGTGATCGCCCAGGAACGGGCCACCGGCACCGTGCGCATGATGGCCTGGGCCAACCGCGAGGCCTTGCAGCGAACGATGGCCACCGGCCTGGCGCATTTTTATAGCCGCACCCGAAAGATGCTGTGGCAGAAGGGCGAAAGTTCGGGCCACAGCTTGGCAGTGCGGGCACTGCGCCTCGACTGCGACGGCGACGTGGTGCTGGCCACCGTCGATCCGATCGGGCCGTCCTGTCACACCGGCGCCACCTCATGTTTCTTTCGCCTGCGCGCCAGCGACGGCGGCATCATCGTCAGCGATCGGCCCGACGATCCGCCGCCAGTGATCGTCGAGCGGGTGGCGGCGGTGATCGGCAAGCGGCGCCAGGAACGCCCGGAGAAAAGTTACGTGGTGTCGTTGCTGGACGCCGGCTTTCCCAAGATCGCCGCCAAGATCACCGAAGAAGCGCGCGAATTGTGCGAGGCGCTGCCGGCGGGCGACGCTGGCCACACCGCGCACGAAGCTGCCGACCTGATCTTTCACACGCTGGTAGGACTGGAGGCGGCGGGCGTCACCGTCGATGCCGTGTTCGCCGAGCTGGGCCGGCGCTTCGGGATCTCCGGCATCGACGAGAAGGCGAGCCGGAAAAAATGATCCGGGAGGTGCTCGGGCCTGGCGGCCTGGTCGCCTCCGCGCTTCCCGGGTATGAGCCGCGGCCCGGTCAGCTGGCCATGGCCGAGCGGATCGCCCTGGCCCTGGAGCGCGACGATCGCCTGCTGGTCGAGGCCGGCACCGGCACCGGCAAGACGCTGGCGTATTTGATCCCGGCGCTGCTCTCCGGCCGCAAGGTGGTGGTCAGCACCGGAACCAAAACCCTGCAAGACCAGATCGCCACCGTCGATCTGCCGCGCTTGCAGGCGATCCTGAAGCCGCTGTTGAAGCCGATCTCGGGCCAGCCAAGTTTCTCCTGGGCCGTCATGAAGGGCCTGGGCAACTATGTCTGCCTGCGCCGCCTCGACGAACAGCAGCGGCAGTTGTCGATGGTGCCGAACCCCGATCTCGAGCGCATCGCTGCCTTCGCGGCCAGCAGCGCCATCGGCGACCGCGCCGACATCGGCGATCTCTCCGACGACGCGCCGGTGTGGCGCGACGTGGCCGCCACGCCGGAGACGCGCATCGGCGCCCGCTGCGCGTTTTACGAGCGCTGCTTTATCACCGGGATGCGCCGCCGCGCCGCCGAAGCGCAGCTGGTGGTCGTCAATCACCACCTGTTCTTCGCCGATCTGGCCCTGCGCAGCCAGTGGCCGGAGGCCCAGGTGCTGCCGCCGTACGAGGTGGTGATCTTTGACGAAGCTCACCAGGTCGAGGAGATCGCCACCGAGTTCTTCGGCCTGCACATCTCCACCCAGCGCCTGTTCGCCCTGGCCCGCGACATCGGCAAGACGACACGGCTGCCGGCGGCCCGGGCGCAGTCAATGGCGGGGCGGCTGCAACTGGCGGCCGGCGCGCTGGCCGATGCCCTGCGCGATCGCCTGCCCGCCCCCCGCCCCGGCGTCGACGAGGTGCGCACGCCGATGCCCGACGATCTGTGGACCGGCCCGTCGCTGCGCCGCTATCACGAGCTCGACACCGCGCTGGAGGAGATCGCCGTCTGGCTGAACCCCGACGGTGAAACGGTCCGCGAAGCGGAGCCGCAGCGCGCGCCGGAGATCGCCGGTCTGGGCCGGCGGGCCGGCGCCCTGCGCGTCGAGCTGGGCGCGCTGGTCGACGTGGCCAACCGCGATCATGTTCGCTGGGTGGCGGCGACTCCCCGCAACGTCAGCCTGCACACCTCGCCCATCGACGTGGGGCCGCCGCTGGCGCGGGCGTTCGATCTTTGCCCGGGGCCGATCATCTTCACCTCGGCGACGCTGACGGTGGCCGGATCGTTTTCGTACGTGCGCGAACGGATGGGTCTGGGCGACGCGGCGTCGGAGGCGACGTACGCCTCGCCGTTTCGTTACAGCCGGCAGGCGCTGCTGTACATCGCGCCGGATTTACCAGAGCCCAACGACGACCGCTTCCCGCTGGCCGCCGCCGCCCGCGCCGCCGAGCTGTGCGCCATCACCGACGGGCGGGCGTTGCTGCTGTTCACCAGCTTTCGCAACCTGCGCGTGGCCGAGGCGTACCTGCGCGCGAGCACCAGCTTGCCGCTGCTGGTGCAGGGCGAGCGACCGCGCCATCGCTTGCTGGCCGAGCTGCGCGCCCGCATCGGGTCGGTGCTGCTGGCCACGCAAAGTTTCTGGGAGGGCGTCGACGTCCCGGGCGAGGCGCTGTCGCTGGTGGTGATCGATCGCCTGCCGTTCGCCGTGCCTGACGATCCGCTGACCGCCGCCCGCATCAACCACATTCGTGAACAGGGCGGCGATCCGTTCGGCAGCTTTCAACTGCCCCGGGCCGCGCTGGCCTTGAAACAAGGTTTTGGCCGCTTGATTCGCAGCCGCGTGGACAGCGGGATCGTCGCTATTCTCGACGGCCGCATCGCTCGCCGGCCGTATGGCGCCACCTTGTTGGCCAGCCTGCCGCCCGATTGCCCGCGCACCGAATCCCTGGAGGACGTGACCGCGTTCTGGGCCGCCAAGGCTGCCGCCGCGGCGACGCGCGCCTCCGACCGTCCCGCCGCCCCGACGGAGATCGCGTGACCGTCGTCTGGCTGTGTCTGGCGGCGTACGTGCTGGGTTCCATCCCGACCGGCATGCTGGTGGCGCGGGCGCGCGGCGTGAACATCCGCGCCGTCGGCAGCGGCAACATCGGCGCCACCAACGTGGCCCGCGCGATGGGCAAGCGGTGGGCGATCTTCGTCCTGCTGTGCGACGCCCTGAAAGGATTCGCCCCGGTGTTCATCGGCCGGCATTTTCTGCCGGGCCTTGCCGACTGGCAGGTGGCGCTGGCCGGCGGCGCCGCCATCGTCGGCCACATGTTTACGATTTTTTTACGGGGCCGTGGCGGCAAGGGGGTGGCCACCTCGCTGGGCGTGGCGCTGGCCATCTCGGCGCCGGCGGCGCTGTGCGGGTTCGCCCTGTACGTGGTGACTTATCTGATCTTGCGCTTGTCGTCGGTGGGTTCACTGCTGGGCATCTGGTCGTTCTCCTTGTTCGCCCAGATCTGGGGCGGCGTGCCGCGGCCCTACATCATCCTCACCGTCGGCGCCGCGGTGCTGGTGACCATCCGCCACCGCGACAACATCCGCCGGCTTTTGCGCGGCGAAGAAAAACCCGCCTGATCAGCGGTCGGCCGGCTCAGCGGCCAGCGCCAGCGCCAGCGCCGATATCTCGGCGCAATCCAGCAGCCGCGCGGTCACCGCGGACGCCGACAGGTCGACCAAAGATTGATCGCCATCGGCGGGCGCCTCCGCCGACAACCGCGCCAGGGTCCGCAATCGATCGTCGATCTGCGCGGCGCTGGCGACGGTCCCCTCCGCGCCGGGTTCAGGGCTTGTCACGGCGCCCCTCCAGCTTGGCCAGCGATTGAATGTCGACCAGATCCTGCGGACGACCGGCGGTGAGCTTCAACGTGATCAGATCCTCGCGCGACACCACCCAGATGTCGCCTTCGCGCCAGGACAGTTTCTGGCGCCGCGCCCAGAGGGGCTCCAGCGCGCCTTCGGCCCACAGGAAGTCCAGCATTAGCGGTCGCCCATCCACCAGCTTGCTGAAGCGCTGCACCTCGACGCCGCTGGAAAACTCCATCGGCAGCGCTTCAAAGAGGTATCCAATCCGTCGCACCGCCACCCGCACCTTCGGCGCGTCGGCCTTGCGGGCCAGCAGATCCAGATCCTTGGTGGCGCGAGGGACGCCGTGAACCGCCAGCGCCAGCGCGCCGCACAAGGCGTAGTCGACGCCGGTGCCGCTCAGCCCGTCGACGACCGCCGCCAGCTCTGCGTAGAGATCAATCACGGCTTGCCGATGCTACCACTGGCGGTCGCCCGGCCGTCAGTGCAGCAAAGCCTGCAGCAGCATGGTCAGCAGAAACCCCAGCGCCACGCCCGACGAGGCCGTGCCCTCGTGGCCGTGGCTGTGCGATTCGGGGATGATCTCGTTCGAGGTGATGAAGATCAGCGTGCCGGCCGCCAGAGCCAACACGAACGGCATGGCCAGCGTGGCGGTGCTGGCCAGCAGCTGACCGACCAGCGCGCCCAGCGGAATCGCCAATCCGGTCAACGTCACCGTCAGCAACGCGCGCCCCGGCGACAGGCCGCCCTGGCGCAGCGGCGCCGCCATCACCACGCCCTCGCAGGCGTTTTGAATGCCGACGGCGATGGCCAGCAACCAGCCGAGGTGGGTGCCGCCGTCCAGGGCGAAGCCGGCGCCGATGGCCAGCCCCTCGGGCACGCGGTGCAGGCTCAAGGCGCCGACGACGGCATAGCCACGGCGCACTTCGTGCTGGGGATCGTGATGATCGTGGCCGGGTTCATGGCCGAGGTGCTGGTGGTGGCCGCCGGCGTGGCGGTGCGGGATGAAACGATCCATCGTCGCCGCCACGCCCACCCCGGCCACAAAACCGAGGATGATCAACACCAGGCGGCCAAGCTCGATGCCCTCGGGCGTGTGCAGATGCGACAGCGCCTCGCCCAGCAGGCCCAGGGTCGCCGCCGCCAGCATCAAACCGGCGCCCAGTCCCAGGATGCCGTCATAGGCGCGGCGGGGCAGCGCCTGCACGAACAGAAACGGGATGGCGCCCAGACCGGTGGCCAAACCCGTCAGCGAAGCGGCCAGCAGGGCGGTGCCCATCAACGGACGTTTCTACACCATTTGTTTCGTCATTCACGGGAGAACTGCTGCGGCCGGTGGGAGCGACGCCCGGCGGCGGCGAAAGAAATCGACCACGCGGCTTGGCCATAATCGCCGCTGCACGAACCCGCCATCGGTGAAGAATAGGCCGCTGTGAGCCTGACCACCGTGTACCTGGCCTTGGGTTCGAACCAGGGCGACCGACGCGCCTATCTGGAGGCGGGTGTTGAGGCGTTGCTGGCCAGCGGCCTCATCATCACTGCGCGTTCGTCCATCTACGAAACCGACGCCGTCGCCGATCATCCGCAGCCGGCGTACTTGAATCAGGTGATCTGCGCCCGCACCACGCTGTCACCGAAAGCATTGCTGGCGGCGTGCCTGAGCATCGAAGCCGCCCAGGGCCGCACGCGCGATCCGGCGCAGCCCAAGGCCGCGCGCACCCTGGACATCGACATCCTGCTTTACGGCGATCGGGTGATTCGCGGCCCGACGCTGACCATCCCCCACCCCGCCATGCCCGAACGCGGTTTCGTGCGCATCCCGCTGGCCGAAATCGCCGCCCCGGGGTTGCGACACCCGGTCACGCGGCAAAGGCTGGATCGCGCGCCGTCGGATCCGACTGTGCGGCTAGCGGCCCACGACGGACATTGAAGCAAGCATTCGTCACATCTTCGCCAGGTAACCCGGTTACGCGTGGGCGATGGGAGCGGCTTGATTGAACGGCCGGCTGACTTATCCGATTCCCAGCCGCTTGCGAAAATCCGACACCGTCGCGGCCAGGCCTTCTTCCAGGGTGATCTTCGGCGTCCAGTTATTGAGCAGCTTCTGGGCGCGGCTGATGTCCGGCTTGCGGCGGGTGGGATCGTCTTTGGGCAGCGGCGCGTGGATGATCTCGGCCGTTGATCCGGCCAGGCGGCGCACGATCTCCGCCAATTCCAGCACGGTGGTCTCGCGCGGATTGCCCAGGTTCACGGGATCGGCGCCGTGGGTGCTGGCCATCAGGCGCACGAAGCCTTCGATCAGATCGGTGGCGAAACAGAACGACCGCGTCTGGTTGCCCTCGCCGTACACGGTGATGGGCTGGTTGCGCAGCGCCTGCACGGTGAAGTTCGAGACCACCCGGCCGTCGTTTTCGTGCATGCGCGGGCCGTAGGTGTTGAAGATGCGGGCGATGCGCACTTCGACGCCGTACTGGGTGGCGTAGGAAACCGCCAGCGCCTCGGCGCAGCGCTTGCCTTCGTCGTAACAGGCGCGCGGGCCGATGGGGTTGACGTTGCCCCAGTACGATTCGCGCTGCGGGTGCTCGACGGGATCGCCGTAGATCTCCGAGGTCGAGGCGATCATGATGCGCGCCTTGGCCTCGCGGGCCAGATCCAGCAGATTCAACGTGCCCTCGACGGCGGTGCGGATGGTCCGCACCGGGTTGCGCTGATAATGAATGGGCGAGGCGGGACAGGCCAGGTGAAAGACCTCGTCCACCTCCATGGTCAGCGGCACGGTGACGTCATGGCGAAACAATTCGAAGCGGTGGTTGTCCAGCAGGTGCTCGACGTTGGTGCGCGTGCCGGTGAAGAAGTTGTCCAGACAGACCACTTCGTGACCGTCGGCCAGCAGGCGTTCGCAAAGGTGCGAGCCCAGGAATCCCGATCCGCCCGTGACCAAAATGCGCCGGCGTGCCATGTCGGCCCAATGGATACACGGTGGCGCCCGGTTTTGCAAAACCGCGGGCGAATATCCAGCCTGCCCCGCAGCGGTTCTCCGTCGGAGGCCCCGGCAGGGGCGCGGCGCGAAACCTGTGTTACGATTTCGCCTCAGGAGGCACGAATGCCGTCAGAAGCGGACTCCCGAGGGGTTTTTCCCATCGACGGCGATCGTCGAACGGGCCCCCGCATCCCCCTCGAGATGTGGGTCGAGGAGACCACCGACCACGAACGGTATTACCGGCGCGCCGGCGATCTGTCGCGCGGCGGCCTCCGCCTGGACCACACCATCCCGTTGCCGGTGGGAACGGTCGTCAACCTGACGTTCACGTTGCCGGGTGATTCTTCGCCGGTGACGGTGATGGGCGAAATTGTCTCCAACGCCGGGCCGGAGATCCTGCGCATGGGCGTCAAGTTCGTCAACGCCAGCGACGAGGCGCGGACCAAAATCGACTCTTATTTGGCGCGCGTGGGCGTCTCGGTTTAAGACAGACGTCTGATGGTGAACGCCCCCAGCGCGGCGCGGACGGCTTTGCTGGCGCTGGCCGGTCTGCCGCTGGTGATCGGCTTGGGGGCGCCGGTCGCGGCGGCGCCGCCGCCCAAGATTCAGGGTCCGCCCCTGCAGTCGCCCGCGCACACCCTGAAGCCGGCCGACGGTTACTACGACGATTCGTTCACGCTGGATCCGAACGGCCAGCGCCTGGCGGTGATTCGCACCGACGGCGCCACGTTCTCGACCATCGAGATCATCGACCTCGGCACCGGCAAGGTGCAAAGCAGCGTCGACCTGGGCAAGAGCGATCAACAGCCAGAGAGCGTCGAGCTTTTGCCCGACGGAAAAAGTGTCCTTCTGGTGGTGCGCGACGGCCTGACCGATCGGGTGTGGGCGTCGGTGTTCGACGAGGGCGGGCACCCGGTGGCCAAGACCACCATGCACTCGGCGTTCGGGCGGGCGGCGTTGCCGGATGGCAAGGACGGCACCGAAGCGGCCCTGGTCGGTCTGGACCAGCACGGCGGCGGCATCGACAGTCTGGCCACCGGCGCGGACACCAATTACACCGTCGCCGCCTACCGCCTGACCAACCTGGCGCCTATCGGCAAACCGCGCAGCTTTCGCATCGGCGTCGACAAAGAATTGAAAGGCACGGACATCAAGGTGGCCGGCTTCGCCGACGGGTACACCCACCTCATCGGCCAGCGCGCCGGCGCCTACGACAAAAAGCAGGATTTTCGCCGCCCCAGCCGCATCGTCGTCTTCGACACGCTGGCGGGCAAAGTGGCGTCCGAACGCGAGATCGAAGACGTGTACGCCTGGACCCGGGCCGCCGCGCTGCTTGACCGTCAACCGAACCGCACCGCCCTGGCCCAGCTGACCGCCGACCACGACGGCGTGCAGGTCATCGATCCCAGCGGCAAGATCACGCCGCTGACTTTGGCGGTGCCGTTCCGGCTTTATGACAACACGTCGCTGAAAGATCAGGAGGGCCCCGAGCCGGCCACATTGTACGTCAGCCTGGCGATCGATCCGGTCAACCCCGACGCCATCGCCCGCCAGAAGACGGACACGCCGGCCTTGGATCTTTACGCCGTCGATCTCAACAACCACAAGACGCGACACCGGGCGCGCATCCTGCTGACGCGGCCGGTGCTGTGGAAGGCCGGCAACGGGAAGCTGGTGGTGTTAAAGCGGTTCAAGAGCTTCCCCCGGGGTGGCGATGAACTGGATATTTACGACCTCCGGTGATCGTTCGCTCTCGTCGCGCCCGCTGCTGGCGGCGACGGCGCTGCTGATGGTGGCGGCGTCGGCGTCCGGCTGTCGGGCGGTGCGCGGGCGCAAGATGATCCAGGACGCCAACGATCTTTATAAACATGGCAAATACCAGGAGGCCGTGGCGCTGTTCAGCGAAGCGGAAAAGCTGGTGCCCGACCTGCCGGTGCTGTGGCTGAACAAAGGGTACACCTGCCGCCAGCTGGTCATCCCCGGCGCGCGCGGCGACGACAACCGCCAGGCGGCCGACTGCGCGCTTGCCGCCTTCGCGAAATTGAAAAAGCTGCGGCCGGAAGATCCGCGCGGCGATCAGCTGTACGTGCAGACCCTGTTCGACGCCGACGATCTGCCGGCGCTGGAGCGGCTGTTTCTGGAACGCAGCAGAAATCAGCCCGACGACCTGGACGCCGTGCGCGGCCTGCAGGAGGTTTATTACAAAAGCGGCAAGTGGCCGGCGGCGCTGCAGTGGTCGCGCAAGGCGGCGGCGCTGCGCCCGACCGACGCCGAAGCCCAGTACGGCGTGGGCACCTTCATCTGGCAGGTGCTGTCGTCGCGCGGGGGTGGCGCCGAGATGGTGTCTTTTGATCCCCGTCCGAAAATCGACCAGGACGTTGCGCCGGTGCCCCGCAAACGTGGCGCCACTGCGGAACCGGTGATGCGCACGCCGCCGCCACCGCCGACCGCTGCCAACGACATCACCGGCGGCCTGCGCGTCGAACTGGCCGACGAAGGCATCGCCTACCTGCAAAAAGCTCTGGTGCTGCGCCCGCGCTATTCGGAGGCGATGACCTATCTGGGTCTATTGGAACGGCAGAAGTCCTTCGCTTTCTTCGCCGACCCGGCGCAGTGGCAGGCGGCGGTCGATCGCTCGCGCGACTGGCAGGAAAAAGCCAGCGCCGCGCGCAGTGGAGGAAAACCCTAGGCCATGGCCTTCGAAGCGTTCCTGACCCAGGACCGGTCCAAGCCCACCGGCCGGCGGCGGCTGACTTACACGCTGTCGTTGCTGGCCCACGGCGCGGTGGTGCTGGTGGGCGTGGTCTATTCATTCTGGCACGTCGAGGAGCTGTCGCCGCCGACGGTACGGGTGACCTTCCTGGCGGCCATGCCGCCACCGCCGCCGCCACCGCCCCCCGCTGGCAATGGCGGGGCGAAGAAGAAGGTCACCAGCAAACCGAAGCCCGCGGTGACGCCCACGCTGGTGCAGCCGAAGGCGCCCCTGGTGCAGCCGAAAGAGAAACCCGAACCCGAAACCAAAAAAGATCCGCCCAAGACCGAGCCAAAGAAGACCGACGACGACGACGACGCCTTGCCGGGCGGCGTGGTGGGCGGCGCCAGGGGTGGCGTGGTCGGCGGAACCATCGGCGGCACCGTCGGTGGCGTGGTGGGCGGGGCCATCGACGCCGCCCCGACGGCGGCCAAGGTGCTGCCGCCGATGATGGGCAAGAAGCAAAAGATATCGGGCGACGAGCCGGTGTTCCCGGTGGCGCTGCGCAAGGCCGGAGTGGTGCACGTGGTGATGGCGAAGATCTGCGTTTCGAAGACCGGCTCCCTGGATGGCGTCACCATCATGAAGAAGGCCGATCCCGAGCTGGACGCCAACGTGGTGAGCGCGGTCAAGACCTGGCGGCACAACCCACTACTGGCGAACAACACGCCGGTGCCGTTCTGTTACTTCGAGCGTTTCGAGTTCAAGGCGGATTAACGGAGGGAGCGAGCGATGGACTTCACACTGGTTGGTCTGTGGCAAGAGATGGGCCCCACTGCGAAAACGGTGGTGATCATCTTGTTGATCATGTCGATGTACGCGCTGGGAATCACCGTCGAGCGGCTGATGACGTTCCGGCGCGGCAAGGCCCAGTCCCAGCGCTACATCGCCACGCTGGCCCCGCTGGTGGGCGCCACCGGCCGTCTGCGCGAGGCCCTGGGCCTGGAGCAAAAATTCCCCGGCAGCCCGGTGGCGCGGGTGATCGGCTCCGGCGTGAAGGAATACGTCCGCGCCACCGAGGCCGTGCAGCGCCAGCGCCGCGCCCCTGGTCAACCCACCGGCGGCTTCGACATCCCGGAGGCCGTCAACCGCACCATGGAGCGCGTGAAGGAACGCGAGCTGGCCGGCCTGCGCCGCGGGTTGCCGGTGCTGGCCACGGTGGCCTCGTCGGCGCCGTTCGTCGGCCTGTTCGGCACCGTCGGCGGCATCATCACGGCATTTCAAAAACTCGCCGATCCCACCCGCGGCGGCGGCGGCATCGGGTCGGTGTCGGCCGGCATCGCCGAAGCCTTGATCACCACCGCGGTGGGCCTGGCGGTGGCCATCATCGCGGTCTGGTTCTACAATTTTTTTACAAACAAGGTCGACGACCTGACGTTGGACATTGACGAGACCGCCTCCGAGCTCTGCGACAGCATCATCCGCGAGACCGATGGCATCATCGCGGAGGCCGCGGCGGGATGAACGCCGGCCCCGCCAACGGCCGCCCGTCGCGCCGGCGCCGCCTGACCACCAAACGTCACCCCAAAGGCCAGGTGCGCGCCGACATCAACGTCACGCCGCTGGTCGACGTGGTGCTGGTCCTTCTGATCATCTTCATGGTGGTGACGCCGATGATCGGCCGCGGGATCAGCGTGCAGCTGCCCATCACCACCAATCACGACAAGAAGAACGACGACAACAAGGACATCATCGTGTCCATCAGCCAGGCCGGCGAGGTGTTCGTCAACGCCGACAAGGTCCCCGCCGATCACCTCACCGCCGCCATCGAAGCCGAGCGCCGCCGCGCCCCCGACAAGGGTATTTTTCTCAAAGCCGACCACCGTATCGACTACGGCCAGGCCCGCGAGGCGATGGAAGCCATCCACCGCGCCGGCGTGGAGGACGTGCAGCTTGGCACCGACGAAAAACATGAGGCCGCCGCCGGCGCGGCCGCCGCGGGAGGCGGCTAGTCGCCATGGCTTTCGCCGTCGGAGGCGGGCGCAAGGGCGCGCCGCGGGGGGAAATCAACGTCACCCCGCTCATCGACATCGTGCTGGTGTTGCTGATCATCTTCATGGTGATGACGCCCGTGATGTTGAAAGAGATCGTGGCCAAGGTGCCCGAAAAGCAGACCGAACTGACCCCGCAGCCACCCGGCGAAAACCCCATCGTGGTCGAGCTGTCGTCCAGCGACGCTCTGACCTTGAACAGCGAGCCGGTCTCGCCCGATGATCTGCCGGTGAAGATCGCCGAGCGCCTGCAGCACGATCGCCAGAAGGTGGTCTTTTTCCGCATCGACGACCACGCCAACTATGGCCGCGCCGTGCGCATCATGGACATCTGCAAAGGCGTCGGCGCCAAGACTCTGGGCATCGTCACCAAAAGCGACAAATAAAGCTGCCGTGGCGTCGCCGGCCGTCGCTGCTGCGCGCGCTGGACGCCCTGCTCGCCCAGCGCGGCTGCAACCGGTCCGAGCTGCTGGGGCGACCTGGCCCGCGCCGGGGTGGGCCGCGCCCGCGCTGCCAAGGGCGCCGAGGCGGTGGCGGCGTTCACCTTGGTCTAGGACCACCACGCCCGCAATCTCAGCGAAAACCTGACCGAGCTGCAACACCAGCTGGGCGACGGCGTGCGCGCCACCCCGCAGGTCCACCTGACTCACGACCAGTGCCTGGAGGTCATCGTCCTCAAAGGCCGCGCCGATCACCTGCGCGAACGCGCGGCTGAAAATTTCGTCGCAAAAAATGTGACCGGGCGAATTTACGGATCGCCGGTTCACTGATACGATGCCGCGCGACGAGACCTGCGTCTGCTGACAACTAGTCGACGTCACTTATGCAAAGGAGCGACGAATGAAGCGGCTGTTACCGTGGCTGATGGGCGTCGGTTTGTTCGGCGCCGGCTGCTCGCCGAAGAACGATGTGCAACCCGGCGCGCCGGTTTTGACCCTGATGACCATCGTCGAAAGCGGCGGCATCACCGACATCACGGGCAAGGAACCGGACTGCGGCGGCGGTGCCCAGGACAGCGCCATGTGCGATCCGATGGCGGACAGCTTGTGTCGGTCCGCCGGCAGCTGGTGCCGCTGCTTGCCCACCGATCCGATGGACATGACCAAGCCGTCGAACTGGAGCTGTCTGTTCGAACCGACGTCCATGGTGATCGCCACCTTCGATCGCCTGCTCGACACCGGCCCGCTGGATTACGACACGACCGATCCGACAAAGCCGCAGGGGGTGCTGGATGTGGCGTCGTTCACGGCCACCGTCGGTACGGCGCCGAGCGCGCTGGCGGAATACGTGTCGAGCGGATCGGAGACGGGTCTCATCTTCAAGCTGCTCTCAAACGTCATTCATGGCCCGCGGCTGATCATCGCCGGCACGCCGGCCCTGCCGTCCGGTTCAGGGCTGACCTTGAGCCTGGACAAGACCAAGATCCGCGCCAAGGACCACACCAGTTTCTTCGTCAGCAGCGGCGCCATCCAGGACGGCGTCCTGACCTTCGCCACCGCGCCCCTGTCCGTCGGCATCGACGTGCCGCTGGCGCCGCCGACGGATGCCGCCACCACTGGTGACGTTGACGCCGGCGCCAGCGACGCGGAGATGGACGCGGCCGGCGATGCGCCGCCGGTGATCTTGCCGACCCCGGTGATGGCAGCCATGCAACCGGTGACCATCACCTTCAACAACGTGACTGATCCCACTCAGATCATGAGCGCGGTGTCCGTGACGGTGTCCGGCGTGGCCTTCACCAAGTTCGACCTCACGGCGTCGGACATGAACCCGCTGGCCTACGTGCTGACGCCCACCGACGCCTGGCCGGCCGGCTCGGTCATTGTCGTCACCGTCTCTGCCGACGCTGCCGACGTGCAGGGCGTGCCTCTGGGCGCGGCGGCCACGGCCGTCTTCGCGACGGAGCCATAAGCGATGGCCACCCAATTGTCTCCCCAAATGGCGCAGCAGCGAAAGGAAGGCCTGATGAACCGGATTCGCGTTGGTGCAACCGCCGCCGGGTGCGCGCTGGCCATCTTGCTGGGCGCCTCTGTCGTCGAAGCCCAGGAAGTCACCGGCAAGGTGGTCGGCCATGTCGCCGACAAAGACACGGGGGCCGCCTTGGGCGGCGTCACCGTCATCGTGCAAGGCCCACAAGGCGAAGACGCCGCCATCACCGACGAGCAAGGCGACTATGCCTTCTCGGGCCTGAAGATCGGTCGCTACGTGGTGCGCTTCTACCTGGCCAACACCGCGACCCAGGTCGAGCAGCCCGACGTGGAGGTGCAGGCTGCAAAGACGGTCCGGGTGAACGCGCACATCGCCGGTTCGGCCCAGGCCGCCAACGCCGAGACCACCGTCATCAAGGCCCGCGCCCCCATCGTCGACGTCGGCAGCGCGCGCGTGGGCGCGACGTTCGACGACGAATTCAACCACAACGTCCCGGTACCGCTGACCTTCGGCGAACTGATCGAGAAAGCGCCGGGGGCGTTCATCGATCCGTCGGGCAGCGTCTCCATCGGCGGCGCCACCGGCCTCGAGAACATCTATCTGGTCAACGGCCTCAACGTCACCGGCACGGAGTTCGGCAACCTGGACATGGGTGGCGGCACGCTGAGCGGCGGCACCAACCTGCCGCTCGAGTTTCTCACCCAGGTGGACGTCAACAGCGGCGGCTACCAGGCCGAGTTCGGCGGCGCCATGGGTGGCGTCATCAACACCGTCCTCAAGTCGGGCACCAATGAATGGCACGCCTCGGTATTCGGCTACGATGCACCGTACTGGCTTTCGGGGAAGCCCGCCGTCATCAAGCCGGTGAACGGCGCGCCTGGCGCGCCCGTGGCCAACGTCCTCGGCTCCAGCGGCCACCTGCTGGACTTCGACAGTCAGGTCGGCTTCGAGGTGGGGGGGCCCCTGGTCAAGAACAAGCTGTTCTTGTGGGCCGGCTTCGCGCCGCGCATCACCGACACTCACGTTTTCCGTGAGCTTTACCCGTTGACCGATCCCAACACCGTCGGGCCCGAAGCCACCAACGACCGCCGGCGCCTCAACGAGACCCATCGTTCATACAACTACGCCGCCACGCTGGACTGGAACGCGGCGCCCGAGCACCACCTGAACCTGGCGCTGTGGGGCACACCCAGCTTCAACACGCAGCTCCGTTCGTTCAACAGCGATCAAATCAATTCGGACCCGTCGTGGGCGCTCGAGCAGCAGAACAAGGTCAACACCGACGTGATGGCGCACTGGACATCGCGCTTCTTTGATCGCCACTGGCTGCTCGAGGTCAATGCCGGCCTGCACAGCGAGTCGTACAGCGACAAGTCGCCGAACGACGCCCTGAACAAAAACCTCAACCAGCTCGAGTATTGGGGCGCGAACCTTTATGACCTCGAAGGGGTCGCGGCGTGCGCCCCGGTCACCACCACCGCCGCCGACGGAACGCAGTCGACCTTCCAGCCGTGTCCCGCCAACAACTACCACCGCGGTGGCTTCGGTCAGGTCAAGGACTTCACCGCCGAACGCTCGCAGGTCGAGATCAAGTCGACGAACATCTTCTACGCCGCCGGCCACGCCGAGCTGAAATACGGCTGGCGTCTCGAGTACACGCACTTCGATCAGGATCGCTATTACTCCGGGCCGCTCGGCTCGCGCGGCCTGGTGCAACTGGCGCCGACTGGCGGCCAGCCTTTCGGCGCGCCTGATCCGTATTTCACGCACCAGATCTTCTTCAGCATTCCCGTTGGGCAAGACCCTTCTCAGTTCGGCCCGACGGGCAGGCCGTTCAGCGACCTCTTGCAAGATCCGTATTACCAGGACCACCTGCGCGCGGTGGTCAGCAGTCTTTCGAACGCGCTGTTCGCGCAGGGGACCTGGACGCCGGAGGCGCTCAAGAACCTGACCGTCAACGCTGGCCTTCGCTACGAGATGCAGCGAATGTACGACTATCACGGGGCGTCGTTCCTCGACGCCGGCAACCTCGGCCCGCGCGTGAGCGTGATCTTCGATCCCTTCAACGATGGGCGGTCGAAGCTCTCGGCGTCTTACGGCAAGTACTACGAGAGCATTCCGATGAACATGGCCGCCCGCTATTTCGGCGGCGAAGGCATCTTGGTCCGCAACAACGTCCCCTACAGCAACTGCCCCGGCAACACCACGAGCCCGTACAACTGGACCGGCGCCGGTGAATGGCGCGCCTGCGGCACGCCGCCGACGGGAGTCCTGGACAACCCGCAGATCGTCAGCAACACGTTCAACAACGGCAGCACCTATCCCGTGCAGTCACACCTGCAAGGGCAGTCGCACGAGGAGATCGTCGCCACCTTCGAGCGCCAGTTGATGGATGATCTGTCGGTGCGCCTCGACTATCAGCACCGCTGGCTGGACAACATCATCGAGGATGGCACCGCCGATCCGAGCGGCAGCTTCGTCTTCGTGCTCGCCAACCCGGGCAACGTGCCGGCGGCCGCGCTGACCGACGCCCAGAACGACGTCAACAAGCTGACCACCGCCGCGACGGCCAACCCGAACGACGCCATTGTCGCCGCGAACTTGGGCGCCGCCCAATCGAAGCTGGCCAACTTGCAGGGCCTGGCCAAGGCGCCCAAACCCCAGCGCACGTACGACGCCCTGACGCTGACCGTGAACAAGCGCTTCGGCCAGAACTGGCGCGCGCGCGCTTCGTACACCTACTCGCGCCTGGTCGGCAACTACGACGGCCTCTACGAAGCGGAAGGCGATTACTTCGCCCCCAACGGCAACAATGCCTATGACACGCCCGATCTTTACCTGAACCAGCACGGCCGCCTGCCCAACGATCACCCGCACCAGGGGCGCGTCGACGGCTATTACACGGTCCCGTTCGCCTCCAGCAGCCTCACGTTCGGCCTGGGATTCGTCGCCCGCTCGGGCATGCCACGCAACTATCTGTCGCAGTGGTACTTCGGCCAGCTGCCGAACAACATGTTGCTGCCGCGCGGTTCGGGCGGCCGCACGCCGACGGAGACGCAGTTCGATCTGCACGTCGCCTACGCGCTGCGGGCCTCGCGCACCACGAAGCTGGAGGCGTTCCTCGACGTGTTCAACCTCTTCGATCAGAAGACGGTGCTGCAGACTGACGACGTGTACACGAACGATGTTGCCCCATCGATCGTCAACGGCAGCACGAACGATCTCAAGTTCGCCAAGAACCTCTTCGGCCAGCCGCTGACCAGGAACCCCAACTATGGCAACGCGGTCGCCTATCAGGCGCCGATCAGCACGCGCCTCGGCCTGCGCCTTTCCTTCTAGCCCAGCGATGGCCACGAGCGCGCCGATGGTCTAAAGTGCAGCCGGTCGTATCGATGGAACCTACCTTCGGCCAAGCCACCCCTTCCCAGGCGCGGTTCCGTACGCGCCTCGGCTTCCGTCTCAGCTTCTAATCGTCGTACCGCTCACGCCCCGCCGCCAGAACGACCGAAAACCAAATCAGCGACGGCCGAAGTCAGGACGCGGCGACCGAAATTTGGTCGCCGCGTTTTTTTTGTCCGCGGCGATCCGTGCAGGATTCGTGATCGACGACTGGCATCGCGCTCGCAGTGTTGGGCGGCATGCTCGCTCGCGTGTCGTCCGCCGCCGTCCTGGGAATTCAGGCGGCGCCCATCGATGTCGAAGTTGATGTCGCCGTCGGGTTGCCCGGCTGCCAGATCGTCGGCATGCCCGACGCCGGCGTCAAAGAAGGCCGCCTGCGCATCCGCGGCGCGCTGGAAAACAGCGGGTACAAGCTGCCGCCGCGCCGGATCACGGTCAACCTGGCGCCCGCCGATCTGAAGAAGGACGGCGCCGCCTTCGACGTGCCGATCGCCGTCGGCATGCTGTGCGCGGCGGGCGTGGTGGAACCGACGGCGCTGGCGGACACCACCTTCGTCGGCGAGCTGGCCCTGGACGGCAGCATCCGACCGGTGCGCGGCGCCCTGCCGATCGCCGCCTGGGCGCGCTCGGCCGGCATGCGACACCTCTTCGTCCCGCGCGGTAACGCCGAAGAGGCGGCCGTCGTCACCGGCGACTGCCGCCTGCACGCGGTGGCGCACCTCACCGAAGTGGTGGCGGCGCTGCGAGGCGAAGCCCCTCCCGACGGCGCCAACGCCGGCGCCTCGTCGCCATCGCAGATGCCGCTGCCGGCGCGCACGCTGGATCTGGCCGACGTGCGCGGCCAAGAAGTCGCCCGCCGAGCGATGGAGCTGGCGGCGGCGGGCGGACACAACCTGCTGTTCGTCGGCCCGCCCGGATCGGGAAAGACGATGCTGGCGCAATGCCTGCCCGGGATCTTGCCGGCGCCGTCATTCGACGAAGCGTTGGAGACCACCATGGCCTATTCCGTGGCCGGGTTACTCGATGGGCGAGCGCTGCTCACCAACCGACCATTTCGCGCTCCGCACCACACCGTCACCACCGCCGGGCTGGTGGGCGGCGGGCCGGCGGTTCGTCCCGGCGAGATCACCCTGGCCCACAACGGCGTCCTGTTTCTCGACGAGCTGCTCGAATTCGGTCGGCCCGTGCTGGAAGCGCTTCGGCAACCGCTGGAGGATCGCTGTGTGGCGCTGGTCCGCGCCCGCCGCACCATCAGTTACCCGGCCGATTTCATGCTGGTGGCGGCGCTGAATCCCTGCCCGTGTGGCCACCACGGCAGCACGCAACGCACGTGCACCTGTTCGCTGGCCGGGATCGCCGCCTATCGCTCGCGGCTGTCCGGGCCGTTGCTGGATCGCATCGACATGCACGTCGACGTGCCGGCGCAATCGTACCGGCAACTGGCGGGTGGCGATCCAGGCGAGACCAGCGCCGCCGTCCGCCAGCGCGTCGAGGAGGCGCGCCAGCGCCAACACGCCCGCGGCCCGCGCTGCAACGCTCGCCTGACCAGCGTCGAACTGGAGACGATGGTCCCGCTGGACAGCGACGGCCACGCGCTGCTGGAACGCGCCGTCGATCGCCTGACCCTCTCGGCGCGCGCCATCAGCCGCATCCGCCGCGTGGCCCGCACCATCGCCGATCTGGCCCGCGCCCCGCACGTGCGCGCCGGCCACCTCGCCGAAGCCTTGCAGTACCGAACCTTGGACCTCAGCACCTAAACCCAAAACCGATCACCACCCAACGCCCGAAGGAGCCGTCACCATGTCGACCATCAAAGAGAAAATGAAAGCCGTCGCCGCCGCCATCGCCGCCATCGAAAAACAGTTTGGAAAAGGAGCCATCATGCCGCTGGACGGTGGCGACGTCGCCGAGATCGGCGTCATCCCCACCGGATCGGTGGGCCTTGATCTGGCGCTGGGCGTGGGTGGCCTGCCGCGCGGACGGGTGATCGAAATCTACGGCCCGGAATCATCCGGCAAGACCACGCTGACCTTGCAAGCGATCGCCCAGGCCCAGAAAGCCGGCGGCGTGTGCGCGTTCATCGACGCCGAGCACGCCCTGGACGTCGGCTATGCGCGCAAGCTGGGTGTGAAGATCGAAGAACTGCTGGTGTCGCAGCCTGACTACGGCGAGCAGGCGCTGGAGATAGCTGACCGGCTGGTTGGCACCGGGGCGGTCGATCTGATCGTCATCGACTCGGTCGCGGCGCTGGTGCCGAAGGCCGAGATCGAAGGCGAGATGGGAGACGCACACATGGGATTGCAGGCGCGCCTGATGAGTCAGGCCCTGCGCAAGCTGACCGCCGCCACTGCGCGCAACAACACGGCGGTCATCTTCATCAACCAGCTACGCCAGAAGATCGGCGTGGTCTACGGCAACCCCGAGACCACCACCGGCGGCAATGCGCTGAAGTTCTATGCGTCGGTGCGCTTGGATATCCGCAAGATCGGGGTGGTGAAGAACGGCGAGGTGGTCACCGGCAACAAGGCGCGCGTGAAGGTGGTGAAGAACAAGGTCGCCCCGCCCTTCCGCGAGGCCGAGTTCGAGATCCTGTACGGTGCCGGCGTGAACTGGTCTGGCGAGCTGGTCGATCTGGCCAGCGAAGCCAACCTGCTGGGAAAGTCGGGCGCGCACTACTCGTGGAACGACGACCGCGTCGCCCAGGGTCGCGACAACGCCGCGCGCTGGCTGGCCGAAAACCCCGTCGTGGCCGAAGAGCTGCGGGCGCGGCTGCTCGAAAAGCGCAAGGCGGAGAACGCCGACCTGCACGCGCGCCCGGCCGAATCGGCCGCCGGAGCTGCGGCTTGAAAAGCGCGGCGGCGCGACGCGAACCCGTCAGATCGATCGGGTTCGCGTCCGCGCGCCGCTCAGGCCGGACGCGCGTTACGGGGCGGGCGCGACTGACGTGGTGGTGAGGTAGAAGAACTGGCCGGCGTAGGGCTGGGTTATGCCAGGAACCCCGGGGCACGTGAAGTTGTGGCCCTTCAGGAGCGGCGTGTACATGTCCGTGCCTTCGCTGGCGGTTGAAAACGTGATGCTGGCGCCGCCCTGGATCTTCACGTCAGCGTCGTAGTCGATCATGAAGATGTCGTCCTTCAAGTCGCGGTTGTTGACGAAGTACGAGTGCGCCGGCGCCGAGACCTTCATCTGATAAATGGGGTACGTCGGATTGAAGCCGCTGGTGGCGGCGGCACCGTCGGTGCAGAAGTACGTGGCCTGGTTGGCGGTGCAGCCGGTGTACGGACGGCCTTCCACGGCCCCGCACACGTGCATCTTGACGTCATAAATGACGGCCGGATCGCCGCCGAACTGAATGGTGACGGTTTTTGCCTGGGCCTCGGGTGTGCCCTGACAGTCACCAGCTTGCGGCGGGGTGTTGCACGGAACATTGAACAGGAAACCGCTGAGCGCGGCGCCCGCGCCACCGGCGTCGCCGGAACCAGCCGTGTCTTTGGTGTCGGCAGCGGCATCGACGGAGCCGGCGTCGTCGACAACGGCCGCGCCGCCCGAGCCGGCGACCGGGGCGCCGCCGCTGCCGCTGCTTGCACCGCCGGAGCCATTCGTCCCGCCCGTCGGCCCCGTCGTTCCGCCGCTGCCGCCCGAACCACCACTCTGACCGCCACTGCCCGAGCCGCCACTACCGCCAGAGCCACCGCCACCCGAAGATCCTGAACAGGCAGCGACCGCCGCCATCGCCAACACCCCAGTGGCCATCAAACCAAGAGCTCGCACGTGTCGTTAACGGAGATAAGCACCGATAACCTTCTCACCGGTCCGAAGCCCCAGCACACCAGTCCCGCAAACGGCCGCCACTATTTCCATCCAGGAGGCGCGGCTCCGCCGCGCCGGCTTCCCTTGCGCGAGCCATACAGTTGAGGGGCGACGTGGGGGGATTTAATCCCCCCAACGCAGCGAGCGAGCGAGCGTCAGCGAAGCGAGCGAGCGTCAGCGAAGCGAGCGACCTAGCTCGCCCGCTTCATGCGCAGACCGTTCAGCTCGTCGAGGAACTTGCCGGTGGTCTCGATGCTGTTCTCCAGCGATTCGATGACCAGGCTCAGCAAACCCTCATTTTCGTAGCGCAGCACTTCGTAATAACGCTGGCGCTCAATCGAGTGGATGACCGCCGGCAAGTAACCGTGCCGCAGCAACATGAAGTTCATCAGCAGCCGAGCGACCTTGCCAGAGTTCTTGGTCCACGGGTATGTCGTCAGCAGCCGGTGGTGGGCCTTGGTGGCGCGGGTGATGGGGTGCAAGTCGCGGAACTCCTCCGACTCCAGCCACTCGCCCAGCTTCCGCATCTTGTACGAGATTTTCTCGGGCGGCGCGATCTCGTGATAGTAGAGCCGGTGCAGCGGGTTCTCGCGCCGATACGGGTAGCCCTTGGCGGCTGCCTCCGGCGTCAGAATGGCGTAAAGCTTTCGAACCAGCTCCAGGTCCACCGGCAGCGGCTTCTTCGTGTTGTTGGCTTCCTCACGAACGAAGTCCACCGCCAGCTTGTGGTTGCGAACCTCTTCGTACATCGGGATCAGCGTGACGTCGCTGATGATGCGCTGGTCGATGGCCGCCTTCAGCTCGGAGTACGAAAGCACAACGCCCTCAAGGGCGTTGTCGTGAAAGATCCAGGAGACGTCCAACCGATCCTGGTAGGTCTTGATCAGGTTCGGCGGAAAGCTGGCCAGCTTATTCCGCACCGCTTCCATCTTCGCGTCGAGCTCGAAGAACTTGGCGTCCATCCCCATCTCCTGCGTTCTGTCCAATTGACCGATAGTGGCCCCTCAAAAAACGGGCGCCCCCACAACAAACGGGGCCACTGTACCTCCTGTTAACCCTTTAGTCAAGCGGGGTTAGCCGTGATTGCCGGACTGCGAGCAGGGTCACACCCGTCAGCCGTGGCCAGCCAAACCCCCCGGCTTTTCGCCCGCGGTCTAGGTCCCCGCGGGCCACCGTCTCGGTCCGTTGACCGGCCGCCCTCCGACGCCTGATCCCATGGCAATCATTAGCGAAATCGCCGAGGCAAAACTTGACAGGGCAAGCAGTCGGGCAAGAATTGCCAAGGGCTGCTTGGGCGCTGGACAAAGCCGACCCAACAAGCCGCCTCGCCGCCCCTATCTATATAATGACCGGTCCTGCGCTTTCCTTTTCCGACCATCAACCGGTCCTGCTGGACGCGGTTTTGCAGCACCTCGCCCCGAGCCCGGGCGGTCGGTACTGCGATGCAACCGTCGGGCTGGGCGGGCACGCCAGCGCGGTGCTGGAACGATCGGGACCGGACGGGCGGCTGATCGGTCTCGATCGCGATCAAGAAGCGCTGCGGACGGCCGCTGTTCGCTTGGCGTCGTTCGGCGATCGAGTCTCGCTGATCCACGCGCCGTTCTCGCAAGTGGGCAAAGTTCTAGATGATCTGGGCGCGATCCCGATCGACGGCTTCGTGGTTGATCTGGGTGTGTCGTCGCCGCAGCTGGACACCCCCGAGCGCGGCTTTTCGTTTCAGCGCAATGGCCCGCTGGACATGCGCATGGATCAAAGCCAGGGCGAGACGGTGGCCGACCTCTTGCTGCGCGTGGATGAGATCGAGCTTGGTCGCATCCTGCGCGAGTACGGCGAGGAGCGCTATGCCGCCCGCATCGCCCGGTCAATCCTGCAAGCGCGCGATCGCGGCGAGCTGTCGTCGACCGGTGCGCTGGGCGCGCTGGTGGCCCGCGCGTTGCCCCATCACGAGCGTCACAAGAACCCGGCGACGCGCACCTTCCAGGCGCTGCGCATCGCTGTTAACCAAGAGCTGACCGAGCTGGAACAGTTTCTCGACCAGATGGCCGACTGCCTGCGCCCCGGCGGCCGCATCTGCATCATTGCATTTCACTCGCTGGAGGATCGCATCGTCAAGCATCGGCTGCGCCAACTGGCGGCGCGCAATGGCCCCACGCCGCCAAAGCTGCGCTTGCTGACCAAGCACGTGGTGGTGGCCGACGAGGCCGAGCGGTTGGCCAACCCACGCTCGCGCTCGGCCAAGCTGCGCGCGGCGGAGAGGATCTGACGTGCAGCCGGTGGTGGAAGGCAACGGTTTCGGCAAAAAGCGCGGCGTCGGCGTGGGTGGATTCTTGATTGCCCTTGTCACCGCCGGCGCGCTGACCCACGTCGCCGTGCGCATGAAGGGCATCGAGGTCGCCTACGATCTCGGCCGCGAACGGCGCACCAGCACCGAGCTGGAAGAACAGCGCCGCCGCCTGCAGATCGAGATAGGGATGTTGAAAGATCCCGGCCGGGTGATCAGTCTGGCCCACGACAAGCTGCAGATGGGACCACCTGCCGCCGGTGACATCGTGCGGGCCGGCCCGGGGGTGCTGCTGGCCTTGCCACCGCCGGCTCCCGACAAACCGACACCCGTGACCGCCCGAAGCAAATCGGCCAAACCGGCGCTCAAACCCGCGCCGGCTCCGGCACGGGCGCCGGCGCCTGCTTCTAAACGCACCGCCGACGACAACGCTGCGGAGGACCAGTGATCGCCGCCACCCGCTGGACGCGCATTCGCCTGGTGGCTTGCGGGGTCGGCTTTGGTTTGCTGTTCACGGCGGTCGGCCGGCGCGCCTATCACCTGCAAGTCGTGCAGGCCGACCACCTGCGCACGATGGCCGAAGAACAATACCTGCGCGAGATCGAGCTGCCGCCCCGCCGCGGCCGCATCCTGGATCGCAACGGCGCCGAGCTGGCGTCCACCGCCGACGTCGATTCGATCTATTGCAACCCGCGCCGCCTGCCGGATGTACGCGACGCCTCCCGCCGTCTGGCCTACGTGCTGGGCCTGGAACGCCGCGAGCTGGAAAAGAAGCTTTCCCAGAAACGCTTTTTCGCCTGGGTCAAACGCAAGGTGACGCCCGACGAGGTGACGGCGGTCCGCGCGCTGAATTTGCCCGGCATCGCCTTCACCCGCGAGCCGCGGCGTTTTTATCCCAATCGCACGCTGGCGGCGACGGTGATGGGTCACGCCGGCTCGGACGGCGGCGGCCTGGACGGCGTCGAGCTGTCGTTCGACAAATACCTGCGCGGCAGCACGTCGTCAGTGCAAGGCGTACGCGACGCCTTGGGCCGCGATCTGATGGTCGAGGGCATGGCCGACATGCCCACCGGCGTGGGCAGCGACGTGGTGCTGACGATTGACCGCTACCTGACCTTCGTCACCGAGAAAGCGCTGGCCGATGCCACCGCCGCCCACCATGCCAAGTCGGTCATCGCCGTGGTCATGGATCCATCCAACGGCGAGGTGCTGGCCATGGCGTCGACACCGACTTACAACCCGAACGATCCAGGCGGCGCCGCCGAGAACGGGGCCCGCAACCGCGCCATCACCGACGCCTTCGAACCGGGATCGACGATGAAGACGTTCACCATCTCGGCGGCGCTGGACGCCCGCGCGGTGCGCGCCGACGAAAAATTCGACTGCTTGATGGGCCGCATGATGGTCGGCCGCTACCAGATCCACGACACCCACCCGCACGGCGTGCTGACCGTGGCCGAGGTGTTCAAGTTCTCCAGCAACATCGGCGCCACCAAGATCGCCCGCCGCCTGGGCCGCGACGAATTCGCCCGGGCGCTGGACCGTTTCGGCTTCGGCCACCAGACGGAGATCGGCCTGCCCGGCGAACGTTCCGGCATCATCCGCCCGGTCAGCAAGTGGGGCGACATCGGTTTCGCCAACGCTTCGTTCGGCCAGGGTTTGACGGTGACGCCGCTGCAGATGATCGCCGGCGTCAGCGCCATCGCTTCGGGCGGCGTCTACCATCAGCCGCACGTGGTGGCGCGCATCGTGAATCAGGACGGCAGCGTGGAGACCCCGGCTTTGCGGCCCGACCGACGGGTGATCTCGGCGGACGCCGCCCGCACCATGGTCGGCATCATGCGCGGCGTGACCGAACCCGGCGGCACCGCCAAGCAAGCGGCCATCCCCGGATACCCGGTGGCGGGCAAGACCGGCACCGCGCAAAAGGTGGCCAACGGACACTACGACTCTAGCAAGTGGGTGGCGTCCTTCATCGGGTTCGCCCCCGCCGACGATCCCCGGGTGGCCATCATCGTCGTCGTCGACGAGCCGCAAGGCGATCACCTGGGCGGCGCGGTGGCGGCGCCGGTGTTCCGCGAGATCGGGGAACAAGCCTTGCGTTATTTGCACGTCCCACCGTCGGCGGCGGCGCTGGCGGCGGCCAGCAAAGCGGACGGCGCCACTGACAAACACGGCAAAAAAGCCGCCGCCGCCACCAGCAGCGCTGACACCGACGACGACGTCAGCCCCGACTTTGCCGCCAGCGACGCTCCCGCTGACCCCACGCTGGGCGAGGACGGCGATCTCGACGGCAATTGGGACTCCAGCGACGGCGCCGAGGGAGCGGCCTCCGGCGGCCGCAACGACGCGGTGGTGGTGCCGAACTTTGCCGGGCTCAGCATCGCCGAGGCCATTCACGCCGCCCGTCGCAGCGGGGTCGAACTGTCCTTCGACGACACCGTCGGCGGCCCGAGCGGCGTGGCCGTCAAACAAAAACCGGCTCCCGGCCCCGCCGCACGCGGCACGCCGATCCGCGTGGCCTTCGGTCGCCGCGAATGAACGCGCCGGCGTTTCAACTTTCCGCGCTGCTGGCCGGCGTGGAGGGCGCGGTGGTCAGGGGCGGCGCGCTCGTCGAGGACATCACCGTCGCCGACGTGCGCGACGATTCGCGCCTGGTGCAACCGGGTGACCTGTTCATCGCCGTGCCGGGCACCGCCACCGACGGGCGCGCCTTCGTGGCCGCCGCCGTCCAGCGCGGCGCGCGCGTGGTGGTGACCGAAGGGGGCGGCCTGCTGCCCGACGCCGGCGCGGTCACCATGGTGACGGTGGCGAACGCGCGTCAGGCCCAGGCGCTGATCGCCGCCAACCGATTCAAGGACGGCGCCGCGCTTGATCTGATGGCCGTGACCGGCACCAACGGCAAGACCACCACCACCTATCTGGTCGAAGCGATGCTGGCAGCGACGGGATTGATCCCGGGCGTGATCGGCACGGTCAGTTATCGCTCGGCGGCGGCGGGCTGGCGCGGTGGGGCGCGGGCGGCGTCGCTGACCACTCCCGGCGCGCTGGCCTTGCACGCGCTGCTGGCCGAGATGCGCGCCGCCGGCACCACCGACGTGATCTTGGAAGCGTCGTCGCAAGCGCTGGATCAGCGGCGATTGGACGGCTGCCGGTTTCGCGTGGCGGCGCTGACCAACGTGACGCAAGACCACCTCGACTATCATCAATCGATGGACCGGTACTTCGACGCGAAGGCCCTCCTGTTCGAACGGCTGCTGGATCCGGCGCGCGGCGTGGCGGTGTTCCTGCTCGACGGCGACGCGGGACGGAAGATGCGGCGGCGCGTGCGCGGGCTGCCGACGCTGGGGGTGACGGTGAAGACCGCCGCGCCCGGCGCCGACATCGCCGTCGCCGAGCAACACCTGTCGGCAGACGGAACGCGGGCGCGTTTTTCCACGCCGGTGGGCTCTATCGACGTCGCGTCGCCGCTGGTGGGCGAGTTCAACCTGGCGAACATCGCCACCGCAGTCGGGATGGGCGTGGCGCGTGGCCTGCCGCCCAATGCGATCGCCGCCGGCATCGGCGCGCTGCCCATGGTTCCCGGTCGCCTGGAACGCGTGCCCAACCAGCGCGGAATCTTGTGCGTGGTCGACTACGCCCACACGCCCGACGCCCTGGAGCGGGCCATCGCGGCGCTGCGCCCGCTGACCAGCAAGCGTCTGTTCGTGGTCTTCGGCTGCGGCGGCGATCGCGATCGGGGCAAGCGCCCGCTGATGGGCGAGGTAGCGGCGCGCGACGGCGACATCGCCATCGTCACCTCGGACAACCCGCGCAGCGAAGATCCCGGATCGATCGTCGACATGGTCGCTGACGGCGCCCGCCGCGCGCTGGCCCCGGAGCTTTCCGCCGACGAATTGCCGGGGGCCTTTCGTGGCTTCACCCGCGTCGTCGATCGGCGCGCGGCGATCCGCCTCGGCGCTGCGTCGGTGCAGCCGGGCGATGTCCTGCTCATCGCCGGCAAGGGACACGAGGACTATCAGATCATCGGCACCACGAAATATCCGTTCGACGATCGCCTTGTAGCGGCGGCGGCGTTGGCGGCGCGAGACGAGGCCGGACCGTGAGCGCGGCGCCCGCCAGCCACGCACTTGGTTTCGCCGTGGCGGCCATGAACGGCACCGTGATCGCCGCCGGCACGCGGGGCGATCGGTTTGCCGGCGCAGCCACGGACAGCCGCCTGGCCCAACGCGGGCAGCTCTTCTTTGCCTTGCCGGGCGAGCGCGTCGACGGATTTTCCTTCGCCGGGCAAGCCGCGGCGGCCGGCGTCGCGGCCATCGTGGTGCAAGCCGGACGCGGCCTGCCCGCTGGCTGCGCCGGCGCCGCGGTGATCGCCGTGGCCGATCCGCGCGCGGCGCTGGGCGCGCTGGGGCAAGCGGTGCGGGAGCGTTTCGCGGGAATGGTCATCGGCGTCACCGGTTCGAACGGCAAGACCACCACCAAGGAATTGATCGCGGCGGCGCTGCGTCCGCTGGGCGAGGTGTTGCGCACGGCCGGTAACTTGAACACCGACGTCGGTCTGCCGCTGACCATCCTGGCGGCCA
Source organism: Polyangia bacterium (assembly GCA_036268875.1). Lineage (GTDB taxonomy): Bacteria > Myxococcota_A > Polyangia > Fen-1088 > Fen-1088 > DATKEU01. The sequence goes on from DATATI010000034.1 coordinate 96,762, forward strand.
GCGGCAGCGAAAAAGCCTGGGTGCTGGAGATGGCCATGCGGGCGCGCGGTGAAATCGCCACCCTGGCGCGCATCGCCCGGCCGCACATCGGCGTCATCACCAACGTGGCCGGCGCGCACCTGGAACGTCTCGGTTCTCTCGAAGAGGTGGCGCGCGCCAAAGGCGAGTTGTTCGCGGAATTGCCTCCCGACGGGATCGCCATCCTGCCCAACGACGAACCGTTGGTGACAGCGCAGGCGGCGCACATTCCGGCCGCGCGACAGCTTCGGTTCGGCGTCGGCGTCGCTGCCGACGTACGCGTGATGGAGGTGATCCCGGCGGGCGCCGCCGGCGCGGTGGTGCGATACGCGGTGCGCGACGTGCCGCTGGTGGCGCGCTTGCCGCTGCCCGGCCTGCACAACGCGCGCAACGGAGCGGCGGCGCTGGCGGTGGCGCTTGCGGCCGGCGTTCCGGTCACGGCGGCAGCGCGCGCCCTGGAATCACTGACGCTGCCGCCGCACCGTTCGGCTGCCGTCGACGCCGGCGGACGCACGGTGCTGGACGATTGCTACAACGCCAACCCGGCGTCGATGCGCGCGGCGCTGGCGGCGCTGCTGTCGTCGGTGGGCGCGGGCCGGCCGTTCGCCATCCTCGGCGATATGCTGGAGACCGGACCCGACGCTCAGACCCTACACCGGCAAATCGGCGCCGAGGCCGCCCCTCGTCTGGCCGGCCTGGTCGGGGTGGGGCCGCTGGCGGCGGCGATGGTGCAAGCGGCGCGCGCCGCTGGGTTGCCAGATGCGCGGGCGCTCTGCGCGGCCACCCCCGAGGAAGCGGCGGCGCACGTGGCGCCGTGGACGCAGCCCGGCGATTGGATCTTGGTCAAGGCGTCGCGCGGCATGAAGCTGGAAGGCGCGGTCACCGCGCTGGGCCGGTTGCTGGCCACGGGCGCCGCTGCCCGCGGAAACAAGATAGGCTGAACGTCACCTCGCCCCGGCGAAGCCGAAAGCAGAAAACCATCGCATGCTGTTTCACCTCTTCAATGCGCTCCGCGAGAAATTGCCGGGGGCGAACGTGTTTCGTTATGTCTCGACGCGCGTCGGGTTGGCCACGCTGACGTCGCTGCTGATCACCTTCATGGTGGCGCCGTGGTTCATTCGCCGCGCCCGCGCCAGCCAACTGGGCGAGGTCATTCGCGAAGACGGCCCGGCCAGTCATGCCTCGAAGAAAGGCACGCCGACCATGGGCGGGGCGCTGATCATCCTGGCCCTGGTGGCGGCCACCGTGCTTTGGTGCGACCTGCGCAGCACGCTGATCTGGCTGGCCCTGCTGGTCACGGTGGGCTTCGGGGCGATCGGGTTTCTCGACGATTATTTGAAGCTGTCGCGCCGAAACAAGAAAGGTCTGTCCGGGCGGCTCAAGATCGCCGGACAGCTGGTGATCGGCGGCGTGGCATGCGCCTGGCTTTTCACCGGCGAGGCGCTGCCCGCCGACGTACGCTTGCGGCTGGCGTTGCCGCTGGTCAACTTTCACCACACCTCGCTGGCGCTGCCGCTGGCCGCGTACCTTGGCTTCGGGATGTTCACGCTGGTGGCGACGTCGAACGCCGTCAACCTCACCGACGGTCTGGACGGCCTCGCCATCGGGCCGGTGATCATCTCGTCGTTCACGTTCTTGCTGCTGGCGTACGCCGCCGGGACTACCCTGCGCAACTTCAACATCGCCGGTTACCTGGGCATGCCGCACGTGCCGGGCTCCGGCGAGCTGGCGGTGTTCTGCGGGGCGATGGGCGGCGCGGGCATCGGGTTCCTGTGGTTCAACACCCACCCGGCGCAGGTGTTCATGGGCGACGTGGGCGCGCTGTCCTTGGGCGGCGCGCTGGCCTTCGTCGCGCTGGCCTCGAAGACCGAGCTGTCGTTGCCGATCATCGGCGGCGTGTTCGTCACCGAAGCGGTCAGCGACATCATCCAGGTGGCGTATTACAAGCGCACCAAAAAGCGCGTGTTCCTGATGGCGCCCATCCACCACCATTTTGAAAAGCTGGGCTGGCCGGAATCGCGCATCGTGGTGCGTTTTTGGATCGTCTCCTTCGCTTGCGCCATCCTGGGCCTGATCCTGACCTTGAAAGTGCGATGAACGGCGAGCTGCAAGGAAAACGCGTGTTGGTGGTCGGCCTGGGGAAATCCGGGGTGGCGGCGGCGTTGCTGTGCGTGGCCGGCGGCGCCGCCCAGGTGACCGTCACCGATCGCAACAGCGCCACCCAGCTGGCCGGCGCGCTGGCCAAGCTGCCGCCCAGCGTCCGGCAAGAGCTGGGCGGTCACCGACGGGAGACCTTCGTCGGCAGCGATCTGATCGTCCTTTCCCCGGGCGTGCCGCCCATCCCCGAGATCGCCGCCGCCCGCGCCGGCGGCGTCACGATCATCGGCGAGCTTGAGCTGGCCGGGCGTTTCATCGAGGCGCCCATGGTGGCCATCACCGGCACGAACGGAAAATCGACCACCACCACGCTGTGCGGCCTGATGCTGCGAGCGACGGGCGCGCCGACGTTCGTGGGCGGCAACCTGGGCACGCCGCTGGCCGAAGCCGTCGGCACGCCGGCCGCCGGTCCGCGCGGCTATTGCGTGGTCGAGGTGTCCAGCTTTCAGCTGGAGACCTCCAAGACGTTTCACCCGCGGGTGGCTGTCTTGCTGAACATCACCCCCGATCACCTGGACCGTTACGCCAGCATGAACGAATACGCGGCGGCGAAGGCGCGCATCTTCGCCGGGCAAGGCCCGGGCGATTTCGCCGTGGTCAACGTCGACGATCTGCTGGTGATGCGCGCGGCGGCCGGCGCGCCCAGCCGCAAGCTCGGCATCTCGACCGAGCATCGCATCGACGGCGGCGGCGGCTGGGTCGAAGGCGACGATCTGATCGTGCGCCTGCCGGGCGCGCCGGTGGAGATTTATCCCGGCACGCTGCCGGCGCTGGTGGGTCGGCATAACCAGCAAAACGCGCTGGCGGCGCTGCTGGCGGCGCGCCTGGCCGGAGCCTCCGCGGCGGAGGCGCGGCGCGCGCTGGTGGAATTTCGCCCGCTGGCCCACCGGATGGAACTGGTGGCGGAGAAAGACGGCGTTTCGTACTACGACGATTCGAAGGGCACCAACGTGGGCGCCGTGGTGGCCACGCTGGCCGGATTTCCGCGCCCGGTGGTGCTCATCGCCGGTGGGCGCGACAAGGGCGGCGACTATGGCCCGCTGGCCGACGTGCTGGCCAAGGTCGGGCGCGCGGCGGTTTTGATCGGCGAGGCGGCGGAGCGCATCGCCGCGGCGTTGCCCGCGCCGCTGCCGGTGCGCCGCGCCGCCAGCATGGACGAAGCGGTGGCGCTGGCGGCCCGGCTCAGCCGTCCCGGCGACGCGGTGGTGCTGTCGCCGGCCTGTTCCAGTTTCGACATGTTTCGCGACTATATCCATCGCGCCGAGGTCTTTCGCGCCGCCGTGCGCGTGCAGGTCGGTCCCAGCGACGACGAGGAATCGTCACCCACCCTTGCCGAGCGGAGCCTTTGATGGGCATCCGCGTGACTGGCCCCGGGGCGGAAGCCCGTTCCCGATGGGGCACCACCATCGCCGTGGCCGTGCGCCAGCGCTGGGAAGCCGTGCTGCGGATATTTCACCGGGATTCATCGCTCGGTGGCGCGCCCGGCGACGCCCGACCGCTGATTCGCCCCAGCGAGATCGGTGTCGACCGCGTGCTGTGCGGCGCGGTCCTGGTGCTGGTGGGATTCGGGATGGTGATGGTGTTCTCGTCGGGCGCCGTGTTCGCCGCGAAAAAATACGGTGATTCGACCTATTTTCTGAAGCGCGAGATCATCTACGCGGTGGCCGGCCTGGCGGCGATGTCGCTGGCCTTGCGCACGGACTACTCGATCTACCGGCGCCTCGCCTACCCGCTGCTGGGCGTGAGCATCCTGACCTTGGTGGCGGTGCTGAAGATCGGCTCGCGCGCGGGCGGCGCCATCCGCTGGTTTCGCCTGGGCCCGCTGTCGTTTCAACCCAGCGAGCTGGCCAAGCTGGCGCTGGCCGTTTATCTGGCCACCCTGCTGGCGCGACAATCGGAGAAGGTGCGGGTGTTCTCGGTGGGGTTCTTGCCACCGCTGCTGGTGACGGGAACAATGATGGGGCTGCTGCTGAAGCAGCCGGACCTCGGCACGGCGGTGATCTTCGGCGTGGTCGCCCTGGGCCTGCTTTTCATTGCTGGCACGCGCACCAGCTATTTGATCCTGGCGCTGCTGGTGGCGGCCCCGGCGGGATGGAAGTTCATCGTCTCGACGCCGTTCCGCATGCGCCGGATGCTGGCCTTTCTGGATCCCTGGGCCTTCCGGCGCAACGTCGGCTATCAGATCACCGAATCGCTGATCAGCGTCGGCTCGGGCGGCGTCACCGGCATGGGCCTGGGTGATGGGCGGCAGAAGTTGTTTTTTCTTCCCGAGGCGCACACCGATTTCATTCTGTCGATCGTCGGCGAAGAGCTGGGGCTGCTGGGGATCTTGTTCGTCATTGCCGGTTTTGGCGTGCTGGTGTGGCGCGGCCTGCGCACGGCTTACCGGGCGCGCGACGTGTTCGGCTGCTACCTGGCCTTCGGTATCACCGCCATGTTCGGGCTGCAGGCGCTGGTGAACATCGGCGTGGTGCTGGGATCGCTGCCCACCAAGGGGTTGCCGCTGCCGTTCATCAGCTATGGGGGCAGCTCGCTGGTGGTCAGTCTGTTCATGGCCGGCATCCTGGGAAATATTTCGGCGCGCAATCCCGAACCGCGCGACGGCCTGTGGACCGGGCTGCACGCGCGCGCCGCCAAGGCCGGCAACCGGCGACTGGAAGACGGCCCGACCATCGTCGTCGAGGTCGACCCACCCCGCCCTCGTCCTCTTCCACCCGCGGCGCCACAATGACGGCGGACGGGATGCGGGTCTTGATCGCGGGCGGCGGCACCGGCGGCCACCTGTATCCCGGCATCGCCCTGGCCGAGGAGATCAAATCACGCCCGGGCGGCGAGGTGCTGTTCGTCGGCGCCCAGCGCGGCCTGGAAGCGAAGGTGATTCCGGCCGAAGGGTATCCGCTGGAGTTGCTGGAGGTCAGCGGCATCAAGCGCACCGGCATGCGCGGCCTGGTCAAGGGCCTGGTCAAGCTGCCGCGCGCGCTGGCCCTGTCGCGCGATATCCTCAAGCGCAACGATCCGTCGGTGGTGGTGGGCGTGGGTGGCTATGCCTCGGGGCCGATGGTGCTGATGGCATCGCTGATGGGTTTTCCGACGGCGATTCAGGAGCAGAACAGCCATCCCGGGTTCACCAACAAGGTGCTGCGGCGATTCGTCGACCGGGTGTTCATCGCCTTCGACGACGCCCGCAAACAGCTGGGCAAAAAGAAGACCACCCTGACCGGCAACCCGGTGCGCCGGAAATTCATCGACGGCGCGCAACGTCCGCACGCGGCCGCCGCCGGCCGGCTGGTGGTGGTCGGCGGCAGCCAGGGCGCGCGGGCCATCAACGACCTGGTGGCCGGCATGACCCCGCTTTTGATGGAGCGGGGCGAACTGCCGCCCGTCCTGCATCAGTCCGGGCAAAGCGATTACGATCGCGTGCGCCGCCGTTACGACGTTCTGCGCGTCGGCGAGCGCGTCGAGCTGCGGCCCTACATCGAAGACATGTACGAAGCCCTGTCCACCGCGGCGCTGGTGATCAGCCGCGCCGGCGCCTTGACCCTGGCCGAGCTGGCCATCGTCGGCTGCCCGGCCATTTTGATCCCGCTGCCCACCGCCAGCGACGATCACCAGACCAGCAACGCCCGCTCCTTCGAGCGCGCCGGCGCCGCCGTGCTTATGCCTCAGCGGGAGACCGTCTCGGACGATCTGGCCGATCTGGTCGCCGAGCTGATGGCCGACGTGCCCCGCCGCCAGAAGATGTCGGCGGCCATGCGCGAGCTCGGGCGTCCGCAGGCGGCCCGCGAGATCGTCGACCAGCTGACCGAGCTGGCGAACGACGGGTAGATGAATGCCGGCGGATTTTGAGGCGGGCGCCGCGCCGCCACACCGCTAGCGCTTTTTCGCCGCAAAAACTTGCTGGATGGCTGAGTTCCCGATCAAGTAAGAGACGGGAGCCCATGTTCAGGAAGCGGAACGTCGCCATTCATTTCGTCGGCATCGGCGGCATCGGCATGTCGGGCATCGCCGAGGTCTTGCTGAACCTGGGCTATCCGGTGTCCGGGTCGGACGCCAAGGAAAGCGAGGTCACCCGGCGATTGGTGACGCTGGGGGCGCACATCCACGTCGGGCACGCCGCGGACCACGTGGCGACGGCGGACGTGGTGGTGGTGTCCAGCGCGGTGCGCTCGGACAACCCGGAGGTGGCGGCCGCTCGCGCACGCGGCGTGCCGGTGATTCCGCGGGCAGAAATGTTGGGCGAATTGATGCGCGTGAAGGACGGCGTGGCGGTGGCGGGCAGCCACGGCAAGACCACCACCACCACCATGATCGCGGTGATCTTGGCGGTGGCGGGCCTGGATCCGACGGCCATCATCGGCGGCAAGGCGCGCGCCTTTGGATCGAACGCGCGCCTCGGCCAGGGCGAGGTGCTGGTGGCGGAAGCGGACGAATCGGACGGATCATTCCGGCACCTTTTTCCCACGGTCGCGGTCATCACCAACATCGATCGCGAGCACCTGGATCATTTCGGCACGGAGCAAGCGCTGCGGCTCGCGTTTCTCGACTTTGCCGAGAAGGTGCCTTTCTATGGATTGGTGGTGATCGGGTCCGACAACGCGGCGGCGGCGGCGCTGGTGCCGCGCCTGCAAAAGCGGCACGTCACCTACGGCCTGCGCAGCGGCGACTACCGCGGCGAGATCATCCACGCCGGCCCGGAAGGCACGCGCCTGCGCATCACCGTGCGCGGCCAGCGTCGCGGCGAGGCCCACGTGCGCATGCCCGGCGTGCACTACGCCGAAAATGCGCTGGCGGCGCTGTGCGTTTCCGATTACCTGGGCGTGGCCTTCACCGACTACTGCGCGGCGCTGGAAGGATTTGAAGGCGTGGACCGGCGCTTTTCCGTGCGCGGCGAAGCGGCCGGCGTGCTGGTGGTCGACGACTATGGCCACCACCCGACGGAGCTGGCGGCGACGGTGGCGGCGGCGCGGCTTTACGGCCGGCGCTTGATCGTCGCCTTTCAACCGCACCGCTACACGCGCACGCGCGATCTGCTGGCTGATTTCGCCCCGGCGCTGGCGGCGGCCGACGCCGTGGTGCTGACCGACATCTACGCCGCCGGCGAGCCCCCCATCGCCGGCGTCAGCGCCGAGGCGCTGCTGGCCACCTTTCCCGCGCTCGGCAAGGCCTGGCATGCGCCGCGCGCGCACCTGGTGGCCACGGTCGGCGCGCTGGCCCGCGCCGGCGACCTGGTCTTGTTCCTGGGTGCCGGCGACATCACCAACGCCGCGCCCGAATTACTGGCGCGCCTGTCGTCAACTGACGCCGCCAGCGACGGAAAGCCCGGCGCGTGAAAGGCAGCCGCGCCCCGGTCAGCCCGGCCGAACGCATCGAAGTGCACGACCGCCGTGCCCGTGCGCCGCGGGTCGAACCCCCGCGTCGGGGATTTTTGCGCCGCCGCCGCAACCGCCGCCTGGTGGTCGAGCGTCCGGCGCTGAAGGTGCGCTTGAAAGACGCGGCCCGCGCCTTCGGGCGCCGGCTGTGGATTGCCACCAAGGTCGTGCTGGCGCTGGCGGCGGTGGCGGGCGCGGGTTGGGGCGGCGCCATCGGCGTGCGCCACGTCGTCAACTCGCCGCGATTCGCCCTGCGCGACATCCGCGTGGGCGCCACCACCCACGTGCGCGCCGACGAGGTGCTGGCGCTGGCCGGCGTGCACCCGGGCGATCGCCTGCTGGCGCTGGACACCGACGCCATCGCCGCGCGGGTGGCGGCGCACCCGTGGATCGCCTCCGTGCGCGTGCGGCGCGAGCTGCCGGCGGCGCTGGCCATCGATGTGGTCGAACGGCGGGCGGTGGCGGCGGCGTTGCTGGGCAGCCTTTATCTGGTCGACGAGGCCGGCCACCCGTTCAAGCACGCCACCATGGAGGAAGCCGACGGCCTGGTCGTCCTCACTGGCCTTTCGCGCGAACAGTACGCCGCCTTTCGCGCCGCCAGCGAGGGCGCCTTGCGCGAGGCGCTGGCGGTGCTGGCCGCCTATCGGGCCGAAGACGCCCTGGCCGCCGCCCGCCTGGGTGGAACCGCGCGCCCGCAGCTGTCAGAGATCCACATCGATCCCCGTTATGGATTTTCGTTATTCCTGCTGGACGGCGGCGGCGAGATTCGCCTGGGCCGCGGCGCCGCCGACGACAAGCTGGCCCGTCTGGACGAGATCCTGGAGGCCGCCGGCGCTCGGGGCCTGCCGTCATTGCGGGTGGTTCACCTGGACGGCCCCAACCGCGATCGGGTCCCGGTTCGCTGGACGCCGCCCGCTCACTAACCTTTCGCGCACAAAAAATTTCGGTCTGCGGGCAAACGCGGTGAAGATTAGGCGGACAAATGCCCAGAAGATCGTCTGACATCATCGTGGGGCTGGACATCGGCACGACGAAGATCGCGGCCGTGGTGGCCGAGATCGGCGCCGACGGTCTGGACATCATCGGCGTCGGCACCCACCCGTCGCGCGGCCTGAAAAAAGGCGTCATCGTCAACATCGACAGCACCGTCGCCTCGATCAAGCAGGCGGTGATGGAAGCCGAGAGCATGTCCGGCTGCGAGATCTCGCAGGTCTACGTGGGCATCGCCGGCGGCCACATCAAGGGCGTGAACTCGACCGGCACCGTCGCCGTCAAAGACAAGGAAGTGCGCGCCGCCGACGTGGGCAAGGTGCTGGAGCTGGCGCGCGCCATCGCCCTGCCCGTCGACCGCCACATCGTCCACGTGCTGCCCCAAGAATACAAAATCGACGGCCAGGACGGCGTGCGCGAGCCGCTGGGCATGTGCGGCGTGCGGTTGGAAGCGCGCGTCCACATCGTCACCGCCGCCGCCGCCGCCGCCCAGAACATCATCAAGTGCTGCACGCGCTGCGATCTGGAAGTGCTGGACATCGTCCTTGAGCCGCTGGCCTCGGGCGAGGCGGTGCTGGAAGACGACGAAAAAGGACTGGGCGTGGCCCTGGTGGACATCGGCGGCGGCACCACCGACATCGCCATCTTCACCGAGGGCTCCGTCGCGCACACCAGCGTCATCCCCATCGGCGGGCATCAACTGACCAGCGACATCGCGTTTGGTCTGCGCACGCCGCCGCACGAGGCGGAGAAGATCAAGATCCGCGCCGGCTGCGCCATGGCCAGCATGGTGTCGGAAGAAGAGACGCTGGAGGTCGCGTCAGTGGGCGGCCGGGCCCCGCGCGTGCTGTCGCGCCACATGCTTTGCCGCGACATCATCCAGCCGCGCGTCGAGGAGATCTTCTCGTTCGTCAAGGCAGAGATCGCGCGCCTGGGTTGCGAAGATCTGCTGGCGTCGGGCGCGGTGATCACCGGCGGCGCGACCCAGCTGCCGGGCATGACCGAGCTCGGCGAGGAGATCCTGGGCATCCCGGTGCGCCGTGGTTTGCCCAAGGGCGTGGGCGGCCTGGCCGAGGTGGTGCGCTCACCGACTTTCTCGACCGGCGTCGGGCTGGTGCAGTACGGAATGGCCCGGCAAAGCGCCGAACGCGTGACCGACGGACCGCCCAAGCGCGGCGGATTTCTCTCGAAGATCCGCCGTACGCTCAGCAACGCGTTCTAGATCGGCCATCGGTCGCGCTCTCCGGCGCTGCCACACAATCGACAAATGCGGTGATGAGATCATCGCCGAGTTGTCACCGGGCGTCTCCGCTCCCAGGGCTATACGGGGAACGAGGAGGCCCCATGCACTTCAAAGCCGGCTTTCAGAACGAAGGCGACAACGAGATCACCGGCATCCACCTGTCGAACGGCGATCCCAGCCCGGCAGGAATCCTGGGCGCGTCGGTGCCCAAGCTGTTCAAGGACGGCTGGCGCTTCTTTTACACCGGCCAGCACGGCGACAACGTGACCTGGGAGATTCTGCCCAGCGCCACCGCGGCGCCGCTTTTGGCCGAGTAACCCGCGCACCGCTCGTCAACCGGCGGGAGAGGTCGGCCGCCTCTCCCGCTGTCGGCGAGCCAAGTAAGCTGCGGCCCGGGAGGCCATTTCAGCGGCGTGCGCCGACAAGCTGCCCGATGGGCAGGCAAAAAATTGGCGTCCGCAATCAAGCCATGGGATCGATAGAGGAGGAGACTCACCATGCTTGAATTCGATGACGAAGCTGTCAGCCCGGGGCGTCCTGCGATCAAGGTCATTGGGGTCGGGGGCGGCGGCGGCAATGCGGTGAACACCATGATCGAGGGCGGCATCGAAGGTGTCGACTTCATCGTCTCGAACACCGACTGCCAGGTGCTGGACGCCAGCCTGGCCGGGATCAAGGTTCACCTCGGGAAGAATTTGACCAAGGGCCTGGGCGCCGGCGCCAACCCGGAGATCGGCCGCGCCTCCGCGCTGGAAGATGTCTCGCGGGTGGCAGAGGCGCTGACCGGCGCGGACATGGTCTTCGTCACCGCCGGCATGGGTGGCGGCACCGGCACCGGCGCGGCGCCGGTCATCGCGCAGGTGGCGCGGGATCTCGGCGCCCTGACCGTCGGCGTGGTGACCAAGCCGTTCGCCTTCGAAGGCTCGCAGCGCAAGAAAAAGGCGCTGGCCGGCATCGCCGAGCTGTCCAAGGCCGTCGACGCGCTGATTGTCATCCCCAACGATCGGCTGATCGGCATCGCCGGCATGAAGATGACGTTGAAGGACGCCTTCGCCATGGTCGACAACGTTTGCTTGAACGCCGTGCGCGGCATCAGCGACCTGGTGATTGCGCCCGGCCTCATCAACGTCGACTTCGCCGACGTCCGCACCATCATGACCGGCATGGGCCGCGCGCTGATGGGCACCGGCCGCGGCCACGGCGACAAGCGGGCCGTCGAGGCGGCCCAGCAAGCGATCAGCTCGCCGCTGCTGGAGGACGTGTCGATCAACGGCGCCACCGGAATTCTGCTGAACATCACCGGCGGCCCCGACCTGACCCTGGCCGAGATGAACGAAGCCTGCAGCCTGATTGCCGAAGCCGCGGACCCCGATGCCAACATCATCTTCGGTTCGGTCATCGACGCCCACGCCGGCGACGAAGTGCGCATCACCGTCATCGCCACCGGCTTTCAATCGCGCCAGGCGGACCAGCCGACACCCAACGCCAGCCCGCGCGTGGGCGGCGGAGGCGGCGGCAAGCGCCACGTGGACCAGATGCCGTTGCCGATGCAGTCGAACCACGGCCTCGTGCCCAACCTGTACAGCGCGCCGGTGCCGATGGGCACCGCGCAGACGCAGGCCATGCCCGTGGCCAGCCCGCCGCTGCCGCCACCGGCGTGGAATCAGCCCGCCGGACCAACGCCGCGCGGAGGCTACGCTGCGCCCCGATCGGATGTCGAGTCGATCGAGATCGACGACTTTTACGCGGGCACCGAATACAACTCCGGCGCCGTCCCCGCCACCATGGCACCCGCGCCGTCAGCGCCGGCGTACAGCAGCGCCAACCCGCCCATGGGATTGGGCGTGGCGCCGAACGGCGGCGAGTGGACGCCGGCCGAGCGTCCGATCATCCGCCCGCCGGTGGCGCCGACCGCGGCCAACGCGGTGCCGGGCCGTCGTCTGGCCAACAACCAGGTCCCGGCGCGCCCCGCCGACGAGCTGGGCGTCGAAGAGAGCGAGTTCGACAAGCCCACGTATTTGCGCCGCGGCATCTTCGCCCCCGAGTAAGCGGCGAGCGGCGGCCGAGGCCCGTTTTTCCGGTTTCGGGTAGACTGGTTACCGTGGCTTCTCCCGTGACGCGGCGGCCGCCGCCTCTGACCTACGACGAGTATCGGCTGCTGCCCGACGACGCAAGCGCTACGAGCTCATGGACGGAGATCTCTTCGTGTCGCCAGCGCCCTCGACCCGCCATCAGACCGTCTCCGGCCGTCTGCAGTTCGCGTTGATGCAGGCGCTGGAGGTGCCAGGACTGGCCCAGATCTTCAACGCGCCTTGCGATGTCATTTTCACGCCGACATCGGTTGTCCAGCCGGACCTGGCGATCGTCAGTGCCGCGCGGTCGCACCTAATCACGGCGCGCGCCATCGAAGGCGTGCCCGACGTGCTGGTCGAAATCATCTCGCCCGCTAGCAGCGACCGCGACGAACATCTCAAGAAACGGCTCTACGAACGCCATGGCGTCCCAGAATACTGGGTGGTCGAGCCCGAACACGGCTTCATCACCGTCTGGCGCATTGACGGCAGCACCGACGGAGTGCGCGCGCTACGATCGCGCGGCGCTGCTGGAACATCCCGACATCCCAGCCATCCAGATCCCGCTGGTCGGAATCTTCGCCTGAGTGGTTGAAACGAACGGCGGACTGGCGCGTCGATCGTTACGGGGTTGCGGCATGGACTGCAATCGTCCAGTGGGGATAGCGTAGCCACGTCGCCACGCCGCCACCGTTTACATCAAAACGGACAGCAGCTTCGGCAGGGCGTTGGCGAATTGGCCCTTGGCCATCACCTGGCTGCAGCCTTTGGCGCGCGCCTGATCCATGACGTCGGTCTTTTCGTGATCGATGAAGCCGACCACGGTGGCAGCGCCCTTGTCTGCGTCGGCGGCCAGGGCGTCCAGCGCGTCCAGCGCGGTGGGCAGGCGCAGGTCGATCACCACCAGCTTGGCGGCGCGCGCCGCCGCCACCAGCGCCGGCACGTCGCGGGTGGACTGCACGGTGACGCCGGTTGCCTTGGCCGCCTCGCGCACCTTGGACGAGAACAGCATGTCGGAAATCAGGGTGACGACGTCGGCCATGGCGCGATGGATTCGAATGGCGAAGCAATGGTCCCGAGCACCCGGTCGACTTGCTACCGTTGCTCCCTTCCGGGCCTGGCGGGGTTCGCTGGTGTTCCGTCGCCCGGGACCGCGGATGTTCTGTCACAGAACCCCGGCCAGGTCCAGACCATCATCGGCGGCGTCCGGTCACGTCTGGTCGCGGTGCCACAGCGACAGCGTGCCCGCCTCGAGACACGCCGCCTGGTGCTCGGCGACGCGACCAATCGCTTGTTCCAGGGCCAAGCAGGTCGGTCGCTCGGCGGGCAAACGCTCGGCTGCCCAGCGAACACTCTGCACCGCCTCGCCGTGCTGGTAATACGCGCACAGCAAGGTGACCTGCTGGCGCAAGGCGCGCATCAACCACTCCGGACGATCAATTGGCAAGGCGGCGATGTCGCGGATGAACAGAACATCGCACTCGTGCTGCGCGGCCAGGGTGGCGGCGAACCGCGGGCCGGTGCAGCCGGTCGGCTCCAGCGCCTTGCGGGCGATGCGCGTGTTGACGTAACGGAACCCGCGGGCTTCGAAATAGGTGATCACCTCGGGCAGCCGCGCCGACCCGAGCTGCGCCGGATGAGAGTCCATGCTGACCTCCATCTCGACCAGCAGCAGCTGCTCCAGGCGACGCGCGTCCATGCCCTTGACGATGTCCAGCTCGGACCCTTGCGTGTCCAGCTTGATGGCGTGCACCAGATCGATGCGCCGCTCGTCCAGGCAGGCGGCCAGCGTGCGCGTCTCGATGTCGACAATCCTCAGCGGAAAGAAATAGTCGTGGTTCAGCGCCGGCCGCCCGGGCCACGGGTGCGGCGGGAACAGCGAGCTGCCTGAATCGGTGTTGGCCAGGAAAAACTCGGCCGCGCCCCCGGTGCGCGACAGTGCGGTCGGAATCACCGTCACCCGATCGGGCGGCAGGTTCTTGGCGTAGGCCAGGTTCTTGCCCACCGGATCGAACAAGACGAACGTCGCCGTCGGCAGCGGGACGAGATAGCTCCAGGTGTCGGGCAGAAAATAGGACGCGCCCACGTCGGCCAGGTTCAAAGGATGGCCGCCCAGAATCTGCCACAGCGCCTCAGCGGACATGACCACTCCCCGGGCGCAGCGCCCCCAAAAGATGGTTGTAAAAATCAATTCCGTTTTTCTTCTGCACGTCGAACACCACCTGCAGGGCGGCGCGTGTTCCCGTGCGAACCATGCCGCCTCGGTGCAACAGGCGCCCGCCGTCAAAGACGATGACGTGCCCGGCAGGCGCCAGCATCTTCACCTCGCCGGCGGCCAGCGCCGCCGCCTGCGTCGAGCCTTCCAGAACATCGAAGCCAAGGTGCGAATTCAGGCGCAGGCGCGCCGGCAGCATGCCGAAGAACTGCCGCGCCACCCGCGACGAGAAGACCCCGCGGCTGGGTTTGAGGTCCGTCATGGTCCGGCGGATCTCATTGGAGGCCAGTGTGGTCAGCGTGGCCCGCGCCACCACCCATTCGAAGCGCGGCCGCTCCATGGCGTAGGACGACGGGACGTACGAAAACGGCCCGCGCTGGTCGTCGACGTCGTCCAGATAAATGATCGCCTTGTAGGCGTCGCGCGATTCGTCGTTGTGAAAATAGGCGGCCGGGCTGGGCGCCGTCAGGCCCGCGTCTTCATACCGCGAATGCCACCAGTCGTTGTCGTGCGGAGACAGCTCGACGGCGAAACCGCCGGCGCGGGCTGGTTCGTGGCGCAGGTCAGAGACCGCCTTGTTGAAACCATGACGCCCGAACACCTCGCCGATCAAAGCGGTGGAAAACGCGTCGACCTCATTGGTGGAAAGTTCTTCCCGCGAACGCCCGCCCTGGCGATAGCGCGCCTGCAACTGCTGCAGGTACGGCTGCACCTTTTGCCGAATGGCGGACAGTTCGTCCGCACCGAGGTCAAAGCGCATGAAACCGTGAACGGCCAGCTGATTGCGCAGGGCCATTTCGGCCGCGTTGTTGATCACTGGGACGTAGCTGTTGCGGCGTTCGAAGTACGCCAGGTCGTCGACCACGATCCGCACAATTTCCAGATAGAACCGATCAACGAACGGCGCGAAGAGCGCACCCGTGGCCTTGTTCGCCTGAACCAGCAGCTGCATCAGCAGCTGCACGCCTTCGTTGACCCGCTCCAATGCCTGGGCAAGGGTCAATCGCTTGAGAGTCAGCGACGATTCACAATCCAGCAGCAATCGATTGAGCAGATCGATCGCTTCGTCAATGGACGCGTCTTTGCGGTTATCCCAGGTCAGATGAGGCGCGAAGGCCGGATGGCGGGCGTAATCCACCTGGAACGGCAGGATTGATTGGGTCACGCGACCAGCAGGTTGCAAGGCGTACGCCACGCGGGGCCAGCGTGCGGCACCAGATCGTGGCGTTTTTCGTGGCGAGCGTCCGTCAGAATCGTGACGGACGTCAGGGACGTGGCGCCAGATCCGGCGTCTCCCACTTTGCGCGTCAATGTGCGCCAGCGTGGCGAACCAGTCTTTCAGCGGCGAAAATGCCCGCCCGCGGTTGTTTGGCCCGCCCACGACGCTGGCGTGTCGGTTGCAAACACTGCCTGTTGATGACCTCCGACAAGCCACGAGGCCGGCGCATACTGGACAACCGTTCCATCCTGATCACCGGAGGAACCGGATCGTTCGGCCAGAAGCTGGTCCGCCAGGTTCTGGACCGCCACGACAACTGCCGCGTCGTCGTTTACTCGCGCGACGAGATGAAGCAGTGGAACATGGCCAACGAGTTTCGCGACCATCCCAAAAGCCACTTGCTGCGCTTTTTCCTGGGCGACGTGCGCGACAAAGATCGCCTGTACCGCGCGTTCAGCGGGATTGACTACGTGGTTCACGCCGCCGCCCTGAAGATCGTCCCCGCCGCCGAATACAACCCCTTCGAGTTCATCAAGACCAATATCAACGGCGCGATGAACGTCATCGACTGCGCCATCGATCAGAACGTCAAGAAGGTCATCGCGCTGAGCACGGACAAGGCGTGCAACCCGATCAACCTTTACGGCGCCACCAAACTTTGCTCGGACAAGCTATTCGTGGCCGGCAATTCCTACAGCGGCGTCGACGCCACCCGATTCTCCGTGGTCCGCTATGGCAACGTCATGGGCAGCCGGGGGTCGGTCATTCCCCTCTTTCGATCGCTGCGCGAAAGCGGCGAAATGCCCATCACCGACGCAGCCATGACCCGCTTCATGATCACCCTGGAACAGGCGGTCGATCTGGTCATGCACGCCCTCAAGAACGCCATCGGCGGCGAGATCTACGTGAAGAAGATTCCATCCATGCGCGTCGTCGACATCGCCCGCGCGGTGGCGCCCGAGGCCAGGCTGAAGATCATCGGCATCCGCCCGGGCGAAAAGCTGCACGAACAGATGATCAGCCAGGAAGACGCCGCCACCACCTACGAGTACCCCGAGTACTTCAAGATCCTCCCCAATATTCACGACTGGAGCCTCGATCCGAAGCGCATCAAGGACGGCAAGAAGTGCGAGGCGGGCTTCTGCTATTCCAGCGAGCAGAACAAGAGCTGGATGACCCAGGCCGAATTGAAAGCCTGGCTTTCGCGCGAGTACGGCCAGCCGGGCGCCCAGGCTGCCGCCGGGCGCAACCTGCCGACCCTTCGGCGCAAGATGGCGGCCGTCGGCCGGTGAGCGAACGATGATTCAGCCGCGGGTCTTGGTGACGGGGGCGACCGGCCTTTTGGGCGCGACGTTGGTCGACGCCTGGCGCACCGACTGGCAGGTCGCGGCGCTGGCCCAGCGCTTTCGGTTTGGCCTCGCCGACGTGGAGAATGTCTCGATGGACCTTGGCGATCTCGCCGCGCTTCCCGGCCTGGTCGAGCGTCTGGCCCCCGACCTCATCGTCCACTGCGCGGCGCTGACGAACCTGGACCTTTGCGAGCAGCAGCCGGCGCTGGCCCGCACAATTCATCGGGATGCCACCGCCGTGTTGGCCCGCGCAGCGCAGCGGCGCGGCGCCGCCTTCGTCGCCATCTCGACCGATGCCGTCTTCGGCCAGGGCGAGCGGGCCCACCGCGAGGACGATCCCGTGTTCCCGTTGAGCGCTTACGCGCGGACAAAGTGGGAGGGTGAGCAAGCGGCGCTGGATGAGACGGGGGGCGAGGCGCTGGTCGTTCGAACCTGCATCCACGGATGGAACGCCCAACCGAAGTCCAGCCTCAGCGAGTGGATCCTCGGCGAGCTGCGCGCGGGCCGTTCTCTCACCGGCTTCACCGACGTCTTTTTTACGCCGCTGCTGTGCAATACCCTTGGCCGCGCTTTGCCCCGGCTGCTCGAGCGCAAGGCCAAGGGCGTTGTTCACGTCGCCGGCGCGGACATCATCTCCAAATACGATTTCGCGGTGGCCCTGGCCCGCCAGTTCGGCCTGGATGAGCAGCTTGTCCGGCGGGGTTCCATCGCCGACAGCCCGCTTCGGGCATCGCGGCCACGCTTCCCCTGCCTTGACAGCGCGCGCTTCGCAGCGCTCACCAGTTGGCCGCTGGCGCGCACGGCGGATGATTTCGCCGAGATGAAACGCCTCGAAGACGGCGGTTACCCGCAGCGGTTGCGCGGACTGGTGTCGCGAAACTGACCTGACGACGAAAGGAGCACACCGTGGCTTCGTACTCTTTCAAAATCGCTGGCCGTCCTGTCGGTGACGATCATCCGACCTACATCATCGCGGAGATCGGGTCGAACTTTGACGGCAGCCTCGAACGGGCCCGCAAGCTGGTCGATCTGGCCAAAGAGAGCGGGGCCGACGCCGTCAAATTCCAGAGTTTCAAGCCCGACAAGATCATCTCGAAAGAGAACTTCGATCGGGCCAGCAAGTCGAGCTTCCAGTCGAAGTGGGATCAATCGGTCTGGGACGTCTACCGCCAGGCGACCTTCCCGCGCGAATGGCACCACGAGATCCAGGGATACTGCGACGCTCGCGGGATCACCTTTTTCTCGGCGCCCTACGACACAGAGGCCGTCGAGCTGCTGGACGCCATGAACACGCCGGCGTTCAAAGTGGGCTCGGGGGACATCTCCTGGCTGGCGCACATTGACAAGATGGCCCGCACCGGCCGCCCGCTCATCCTCGGCTGCGGAGCCACCACCCTGTCGGAGATCGACGAGGCGGTGAGAACGGCCCGCGCCGCCGGAAACCAGCAGATCGCCCTCCTTCAGTGCGTGACGAACTACCCGTCGCCCTTCGAAGACGCCAACCTGCGCGCGATGGCGGCGCTGCGCGAGGCCTTCGGCTGCGTCGTCGGATACTCGGACCACACGCCGGGCAGCGTGGTTCCCCTGGGCGCGGTGGCGCTGGGCGGTCGCATCATCGAAAAGCACTTCACCGACGACAAGAACCGCAAGGGGCCGGATCACTCGTTCGCCATGGACGGAGCCGAATTCGCGCAGATGGTGCGCGAAGTGCGCAACCTGGAAAAAGCGCTGGGCGACGGCGTCAAGAGGATCATGCCCGCCGAGAAGGAGACCTATTCACTGCAACGGCGGAGCATCCTGGCCGCCGTCGACATCGCCCCTGGAACCGTCCTGACGGCCGAGCACGTGACGGTCCTTCGCCCGCAAGTCGGCCTGCTCCCGCGCGAGCTGCCGAACGTCGTCGGCCGCACCGCCCGCGCGGCGATCAAGAAGGGCGACCCTATCCGTTGGGAGCTGCTCTGAGCGCTGTCACTCGCCCGAGAGTGCTGGTGCGCCTGGATGCCTCGTCGCGGATCGGCATCGGGCATCTGGCGCGATCGTTGACGCTGGCAGGAGCCTTCACCCGCGCCGGCGTCCAGGTGCGCTTCGCCTGCCACGCGCTGCCCGAGGGTCCCAAGAAATGGCTGACCGCGCAGGACTTCGCGCTCGTCAACGTCGACGCCGAGCCGGGAAGCCCGGCCGACCAGCGCCAGACCGTGGCGCTCGCCCGGCAAAGCGGCGCCAACCTGGTGTTCATCGACGGCTACCAGTTCGGCTCTGATTACTTGCAGGGATTCCGCCAGGCGCGTCTGTTCGCCTGCTACTTCGACGACATGATCAACCTCGATTACCAGTGCCACGCCGTCTTCAACCAGAACTTCCACTCGCCGGCAGACCAGTTTCGCGCGGCGCACGACTGCACGCTCATCCTTGGTCCGCAGTACGCGTTGTTGCGTGACGAGTTCGTCGACGCTCGCGGCGCACGACCGACGACGGTCGCCGCCGTCGGCAGACGGCTCCTGGTCACCATGGGCGGCGCTGATCCGACCGCGGAGACCGAAAAGGTGCTGCGGGCGCTCGGCGTCGGACCGCTGGCGCGGGACGGCGGGCCGGTTCTGGACGTCCGGGTCGTCGTCGGGTCGGCGAATCCACGCGCCAGCGAGATTCGCACCGCCGCCGCGGCCAGTGGCCGACACCAGGTGGAGGTGTTGCAAGACATTCGCAACATGGCCGAGCAGATGTCCTGGTGCGATGTCGCCCTGTCCGCCAGCGGAACAACCTGCATGGAGCTTTGCTGCGTCGGTGTCCCCTCGATCATCACCATGGTCGTCGACAACCAGCGCCTCATCGGACCGGCGCTTCAACAGCTCGGCCTCATGCGGCTGGCCGGTTGGCACGAGGAGGTGCAGCCGGCGGAGCTGAGCATCGCCATCGCCGCGCTGATGGACGACCAACCGGCGCGCGCTGCCATGGTGTCTCGGCAGCGCGCCGCGATCGACGGCCTGGGAAAACATCGCGCCGTCCAGCTCATGCTGGCGACATTCGATCGATTGGTGAAAGCGGGCGTCGTCGATTGTTAGTCGCCGCGCGCCGATTGACCCCACGCAGGCGGGGGCAGTAAAATTTTCCCCGTGGCAGGTGTTGACCGTCGCGATGAGGCACCCTGCGTGTCGTCGCGCGATCAAACGCCCCGCCTGGCCAGGCAGGAGCTGGCCGAGGCCTTGCGCGCGGTGCTGCCGGCTGTGCCCGGCATCGCGGTCATCCACTCGTCGCTGCCGGCGCTGATCGGGACGGAACCATTTGGTCGCTGGGATGCGCTGGCCGCGCTGGAGAGTTTGGTGGCGGAAGGTTGGACCATCTGTTTGCCGGCGTTCACCTTCAGTTTCTGCGGCGGCAAGCCCTTCGACCTGCGTTCTAGCCCGTCGGAGGTCGGCATCCTGGCGGATTGGGCCCACGCTGATCTTCGCGACGCGCGGCGCACGCCGCATCCCATCTACTCGTTCGTGGTGGCAGGCCCATTGGCCGCCGAGATCGAGGCGCTGCGCCCGGAGACCATCTTCGGCGCGGGCAGCGCGTTCGCGTTCTTCGAACGGCACGCCGCGACCCTGGTCATGCTGGGTTGCGACTGGACGTTTTGCACGCCGCTGCACCGCTATGAAGAGCTGGCCGCGGTTCCCTATCGCCATTACAAGGACTTCGCCGGGGTGGCGCGCCTCGGAGACAGCGAAGGGGCCGCTTCGGCGCGCATGTTCGTTCGCGACCTTGCATCCGGCGCGCAGAACGATTTCTCGCCCGTCATCGACGCCCTTCGGTCGCGGGGGGCAATTGCCACGCGCGCGCTTTGGCGCGGGCAGGTGGAGGCGACCTCTGTCTCGGCGCTGGCCGCGGTCTGTCAGGAGCAACTGGCCGCCGATCCCTTCGCGCACGTGAAGGACGCCGCGCAGCTCGCGTATCGGCTGGCGAAGCGGCGCCAGAAGGAGACGGCAACACCACTTTCGATCGCCATCCTCGGACACGCCAACGTCGAGCAATTGCGTTCCGCCGTCGACGCTCAGATGGAAGAGCTTTTGGTGGGGCGGCTGACCAGGACCCACGCCGTCCCGTTCGGCCAGTTGGCGCAAGAGGTGCTGAACCCGCGGTCCGCGCTGGGCGGGTTCGAACCGGAGGTTTCAATCTTCGTCGACCGTCTTGAAGATCTGATCGGCGCCGCATCGATCGAGGGCATCGCCCCCGACGTCATTGAAGAGCGCGTAGCGGCCTACGGCGATCTGATCGTGCGGCACGCGGCCGCCCACAAAGGCCTGACCATCGTCTTTCGCTTCGCGCTTCTTGCGCACCCCATCGGCGCCGCCGAGCGACAGGTCCGAAGCTGTGTCGAGGAACTTAACACCCTGCTGGCCGCGAAATTGGCCACGCTCGATCCGCTGGTCTTCGTCGACGTCGGCTCGGAGGCGGCGCTGTTCGGCGGCCCGGTCCGCGACAGCCGCCTGTGGCTGATGGGGCGCTTCCCCTTCTCGGAGCCCTTCTCCCGTCATCTGGCCCGTCGCTGCGCGGGGATCGTCCTGGCTGCCCTGGGGAAGACGGCCAGGCTGGTCGTTCTTGATCTGGACAACACGCTGTGGGGTGGCGTGCTGGGCGAGGACGGTCCGGAGGGAATTCAGCTCGGCGGCGACTACCCCGGCAACGCCTTCGCGGAATTTCAGAAGGCGCTGCAACGACTGGCGGCCCGCGGGGTGGCGCTGGCGCTGGCCAGCAAGAACGACGAGGAGCTGGCCCTCGATACGCTGCAGCGGCATCCAGCGATGCACCTGCGCCAGGCAAGCATCGTCAGCCACCGCATCAACTGGGAACCCAAGTGGTGCAACGTCAAGGCGATCTGCGATGAGCTCGGCCTTGGTCTCGAGTCCGTGCTCTTCGTCGACGACAATCGCGTCGAGCGCGAGCAGGTGCGACGTTGGCTGCCTGAAGTGAAGGTTCTCGACCTGCCCGATGACCCGGTGGACTATGTCCTGGCGCTGGAGTCCTGCCCGTGGCTAGAGGTCTCCACGGTAACCACCGAAGACCTGCATCGGGTGGACAGCTATCGACAGCGCGCGATCATCGAACAAGAGCGGCGAAACGCCGACGGGCTGGAGAGCTTCCTCGGCAGCCTGCAGATGACGCTGCAGCTGGCGCCGCTCGATCCGGGGAACAGCGCGCGGGCGGTCCAGCTCTGCCAGAAGACCAATCAGTTCAACACCACCACCCACCGCTACGACAAGGCGCAACTGGAAGCCATCGTCGCTGCCGGCGGCGACGTGATCGTCGTCGGCCTGGCGGACAGGTTCACGAACCTGGAGAACATCGGGATCATCGTCTTCAAGCCACACCCCGAGCGGCGAAACTTTGGTCTGATCGACGATTTTCTGCTTTCTTGCCGGGTCCTCGGACGCGGCCTCGAGACCGGCGTGCTCTACTGGGCGCTGGCGTACGCCCACCGTCGGCAATGGAAGGGTCTCGGTGGATACGTGGTCGAGACCGAGCGGAATGCGCCGGCAAGGAACGTCTTCAAAGAGGCGGGCTTTCGGCAAGAGCTGTCTTCTGGACAATGGCTGCGCTCCAGCGATCCGCCGCCGCCCGTGCCGGGTTGGTTCGCCGTGGACGACCGCAGCCACCGTTCGCCCGCCCGTGACCTGCGGGTTGCCCAATGAGCGGCCCGGATCGAAACGGTCGCTTCGATCGCTTCGCGGTGGGAGATCACGCGGTGTTCGCGCGATCATTTACCAGCGCGGATTTCGCCTGCTTCTCGCAGGTGAGCGGCGATTCGAATCTCCTGCATCACGACGAGGCGTACGCGCGCGCCCACAGCCCGTTCGGCACGCCGATCGTGCCGTTGCATTTGACGATGGCGCCGCTGTCGATGATCGCCGGCATGATCTTTCCGGGAGAGCCGTCGCTTTACCTAGGGCACGAGGTCACCGCTGCAAAGGCGGTGAAATACGGTGAGCGCTTGCAATACACGGCGCGGATCGTCTCGATCAACCACAGCCACCGCACCCTGACCCTCCGGGTCCTGGCCCTTCGTGACGTCGACGTGGTTCTCGACGCCACCATGCGGGTTCAGGCTCGAAGCGAAGAATGGGCGTCGGGGCCTTCCGAACTGGTGCGACAAGCCAGGCCCGCACTGGCGCTGGTCACCGGCGCCAGTGGCGAGATCGGCAGCGCCATCGCCGAGGCTCTAGCAAAGGCCGGCTGGCGTTTGCTGCTGCAGGATCGGGGAGCGACGCCCCGGCGGCAGCGCTTGCTTGAAAGGCTCGGCTCCGATGCGACCGACGTGCGCTTCGTGGCGGCCGATCTGGCCCGTTCAACCGACCTTGGCCCGCTGCTGGACGCGATCCGCGCCGCGGACGATCTCGATCTCGTGGTCCACGTCGCGTCGCCGGCCGTGGAGGCGCCCGTCGACGAGCTGGTAGCGGTCAATTTTTCGGCGTTGAAGCAGATCACCGACGCTGCGCTTCCGGCGCTGCTGGCCCGCCAGCAGGGAGCCATCGCGCTCATCGGCACGACCGCCGTCCGGGCGTCATTGCCGGGATGGGAGGCTTACTCCGGCGCGAAGGCCATGGCGATGAACCTTGTCGACACCATCGATCGACGCTTCGCCCGCTTTGGCGTGCGCGGCTACACGCTGGCGCCGGGATACGTGGCGACGCGATTCTCCGCCTCCTACCGCCAGGCTTCCGATGCCGCGCTTTTGCCCGGCGAGGTGGCCGAGGCACTGGTCACGATGGTGCGCGATCCGACTGGAGGGGCCAACACGATCTTCCTCGAGCCTGGTCGAGCGAGCCGCGGCCAATTCGTCTTCCAGCGCGCAGCGCCAGACGCTGCCCCATCGATCCCGAACCAGGTTCCGAACGACGACCACCAGCCCGAACCCAGCGCGGGGCTCTCGCCCGCTCGGTCGACGGAAGCAGAAGGCGGCGTCGCGAAGACGATCCGCGCCGTTCTGCGCTTGCCGTCCGCCTCTGACCTGCGAGGCGGCGGCCTCGGTCTGACACCGGGGTGGGACTCCCTCAAGCACATCGAAATCATCGTGGCGATCGAAGCCCTTGTCGGGCTGCGCTTCAAATCAAGCGAGATCGAGGCGACGCATCGCTATGACGATCTCGTCGCCTTGTGCGCGCGGAAGACGCCGATCACCCCACCTGCCAGTGAGCCCGTCAGGAGCCAGCGTGGAAACGGCACCGGAACCAGCAGCGGATAGCGGCGCGGCGATGCACGCCTTGGCGCGTGAGCTGTTCCCGATCTGTCGCAGTCTGACCGGCGAGGGAACCCGCGCAACTTTGCGACGGATTCGCGATCACCTCCCGGGTCTGGCGCTTTCCGAAGTGCCCTCCGGAACGCAGGTGTTCGACTGGACCATCCCCGACGAATGGAACATTCGTTCGGCTCGCCTGGTCGGACCCGACGGAAAAGTCGTCGCCGACTTCGCGGTGAACAATCTTCACGTGCTGGGTTACTCCGAGCCGATCGACCGAGAGATTGATCTCGACGAGCTGCAACCCCACCTGTACTCGCTCCCCGATCAGCCCGACGCCATTCCTTACGTGACCTCTTATTACCGCAGGCGCTGGGGCTTTTGTCTTTCGCATCGCGTTCGCGAGCAATTGCCGCCGGGGAGATACCGCGCCACCATCGATGCGACCCTGGCGCCCGGCCACCTCACCTACGCCGAGCTGGTGGTGCCGGGCGCTGAAAAGCAGGAGATCTTCGTCTCCACTTATGTCTGCCATCCCTCGATGGCGAACAACGAACTGTCGGGGCCGATGGTGGCGACCTGGCTGGCGAAGTGGGTTCGGTCGTCACCGCGCCGCTACACCTACCGATTCGTCTTCATTCCGGAGACCATCGGCTCGATAACCTATCTCAGTCGCCATCTCACTCACCTGCAGTCGCACGTGGTGGCCGGGTTCAATGTCTCCTGCGTCGGTGACGAGCGCGTGTATTCATTTTTGCCGTCCCGAAACGGCGCGACCCTGGCGGATCGAATCGCGCGCCACGTACTTCGTCACACGGACCCCAACTACATCAATTACTCCTTCCTCGACCGTGGCAGCGACGAGCGGCAGTACTGCGCGCCCGGGGTGGACCTGCCTGTCGCCTCGGTGATGCGCTCGAAGTATGGCGCTTATCCCGAGTACCACACCTCGCTGGACGACCTGCGCCTCGTGACGGCGAAGGGCCTGCAAGGCAGCCTGACCGCCCTCATCCGCTGCCTGTCCTGTCTGGAGGCCAACCGTACCTACCGCGCAACCGTGCTCTGTGAGCCGCAGCTGGGAAAGCGCGGGCTTTATCCCACGGTTTCAACGAAGCACAACACAGAGCACCCTGCGCACATGATGAATCTGCTCGCCCACGCTGACGGAACCCGTGACCTCATCGACATCGCCGAGCTCATCGGGAGCCCGGTCTGGGATCTCATCGGCGTGGCCAAGAAGCTGGAAGAGCATTCCCTCATCGCGCCGGCGCCTCACGGCGGTGGGTAGGCGAGCGATCCGTCTTGCAGCAAAGACCGCAGCGCCGCGAGGTCCGACACCAAAGTGGCGCTGGCCGACAAAGACCCGTCGCGGTGGTGGTCGTTTCCTTCCGCCCAAACAAATTGCGCCCCAGCGCGAGCGAGGCGGGCCGCCATCGGCGAGCGCCGCGCGAGGGGATCGCTGCCACCGAAGAGATAGAAATTCCGCGCCGGCGTGGCGATGAAAAGATGAATATTCGGCGCCAAACTAGTCACTTTTAGCCGATCAACAAAAGGCGCCACCTCGCGCTCGCTGTTAAGCCCGATGAAGATCAGCTCGAATTCACCGTCTGGTTCTTTCCCGGCGCCAAGGACGTGAACCAGACGCCGGAGCTGGCTCTTTAACGCCAGTTCTTCCTGCGCGTCGGCGCCGGGACCGGCGAGCTGGCGACGGCGCTCGAGGTTGATATCGACCACGTTGCGTCCCTCGACGATGATTTGCCGGATGGCGGCGGCGGCCGCCGGCAGCTTGAACACCGGCAGCCCACCAAAATCAGCGTGCGGGATAACATCGCTGAGATCGACGGACCGGCCCAGCGCGTCCATGTGATACCAGCGAAAGGCGTGCTTGATGTTGTCGAACGGAGCCGGCCGGCCCAGCAGTTGCTGCAGCTTTTCGAAGTAGGCGCTCGCCGTCGGCGCCCACTCCAGAAACGATTCGTGCGGCCAAAATTGATAGCCTTTGAACGCGGCCAGCACCGGCACGCCCAGGCGCGCCAGCTCCAACCCCATCGAACTCCAGCTGGTCAACGCCATCGAGGCCAGCTCGGCCAGGTCATAGCTGGAAACTTTCTCCTCGGGCCAGATGATCAAACAATTGCGGTAACTGCCGTCGAAGCGAGCGTGCAGCTCTTCCAGGTGCTGGGAGCGGATACTTTCGCGTTTGTTCGCGCCTTCACGGGGGTGGATGCGAACCACCAACTGGGCGTCGTTCCGACTTTCGAAGTGGGCAATGAGCTGGGAGATCCATTCGATCTGATCCCCGAACGGTTGCAGCGGCCCGCCGGTCGGAATGCCAAAGACATCTTTCAACACCTTTGAGGCCTTCGCCTCATCGGTGCTGCTGGTGTATGCCACCACCAGCTTCTTCTCTGGCGACAGCTTCAGCTTTGACGACAGCTGATCGCCGTCGTCGAACGTCTTGGGCGGCGAGTAGGTGTGCGTCGCGCCGGCGCCAAACTTTCGCAGCAGATCGCCGGCCACCTCGGCCACGTCGTATGGCGCCAGCGGCAGGTCCCTCCATTCCGGCCAGCGCTGGGAGAGGTCGTGGCGCGAGCGGTACTCCATCTCCGGAACGATCACCAGATGCCGCCGATCGACCGAGCGATGCCAGGCAGCGTGCGTGGTGAACACCGGAATCCCGCGCGCCGCTGCCGCCACTCGCGCGCTCAGCAGGATGCCGTAGTCCTGGTAGGTCACCAGGGCCCGCAAGTTCAGGCTTTCGGTCAGGCGCTCGATGATCAGATAGGACAGCACCGCCGAGCTGATGTACTGGATCCACAGAGCGCGATTTTCCGGCGAAACGTTGTCGTGATCGTTGAGCTTGGTCGCCAGCACCAGATCGTGCAGGCAGATCTTTCCAAACGCGATCCCATCGTAAGAAAAGTCGCGCAGGTCAGCCGGCATGTCCTGGCCCAGTGACACGCACGCCAGCACCGCCGCGTGATCAACATGGTCGGCCAGGGAGATCATCGGCAGGCCATAGGCGCCCACGATCGCCTGGGCATTGTGCTGGCATTCGCCGCAAACCTGCTTTCGTTGCGCGGCTGAGACCGCGCCAGGCAGGCCGTGCATGTCCATCACCGGGCAGCGCGAAAACAGGCTGGGGCAGAAAGCAAAGGCGACGTTTTCGCCCTGTTCCTTCAGGGTCCGCGCCAGCACACATTGCGCGGTCAAATGCGGCACCACCGACGCTTCGGGCGTGAAAAAAAGGATGAGGCGATCAGCGCCAGCTTTTGTCTCGCTCCTGGACAGCGGCGCGGCGATCATGGCAACTCACCGGTGGCGATCGATTCCAGCACCGTGCGATAGATGCGCTGGATCTGATCGGTGTCCTCCTGCCCGTGGCTGAAGCTGACCGCCTGCACGTCGGACAACCAGAGCCCACGGTCTCGGCAGGCAGCGACGAAGCGCGTGGTCATCGATCGTCCGTCTCCGTGCACCGAATCGGCAAAGACGATCCGACTGAGCGGCCCCAACCCGTGGCTGCGCGCCATCTGGCCCAGGCCATAGTGCGCCGCCAGCACGTTAAACCCATCGCGTAGGCGACCGCCCTGTTCCCAGAGGTGGCCGACCACGGGCTTTGATCGAAGTTCCTGCAGCGTCGCGCGCGCCGCCGCCAACGCAAAGATCGCCGGCGCACGGAACGGCTCGTCTTGGGCGTCCGCTTCGGTGACAGCCGGGTCCAGCAAAGAGGCCGCGCCCAGCACGGCGCCGATTGGATAGCCATTGGCCAGCGATGGTCCCAGCAATGTGAGATCGGCGGTGATTCCAAAATGGGCCCGTGCGCCGCCGAGGGCGTAGCGAAAGGCGGTGCGCCGCTCGTCGAGGATCAACAGGGCGCCGCGTTTTTGGCAAAGCGCGCGCGCGCCAGCCAGAAATCCACTCTCCGGCTCGCGGCCGGAGGGCCCCGGCAAACCGGTCGGCTCGATGATCAACGCCGCGATGTCGCCGGCGCCGCGCGACGACAGCAACCGGCCCAGCGCATCGCTGTCTGTCTCGCGGCAGCGCAACACCTCGGACCGGCCGGTTCTTCGCTGCGCCAGCCGCGTGGCCAGCTGTTCGGCCGCCGCGCCGGTCTCGACAAAGAGCGCGCCGCTCGCCTCGGGGATCAGCGTCGACAGACTGTCTCTGACCGCCGCCTCCAGCGGGTGCGCCGGACCTGACACCGCCCCGGCCCGTAGCGCCTCGATGGCCGCCTCGGTCACCGCGGGGTGGTGATGCCCCAGGATCACCGCGGCCGCGTTCAGGTCCAGGTCCAGATAGCGGTGACCGTCGCTGTCCCACACCCGACATCCCTGGCCTCGTTCGATGGGCGCCGGCCGGCGCCAGACCGGGGCGATGGGTTTTTCTTTGGTCAGCGACAGGTAGTAACCGGCGTGGCGAACGATCCCGGCGTTCATCGCGGACAGCGCCGGCTCTCGCTGCAGCAGGGCCAGCACGTCGGCCAGGCCAAAGTGGGCGTCACCTTGATCCAGACGGGCGTAGACGGCGCGCACGAATTCCAGATCCGCCGGCTCGTCGACGGTCCAGCGCAGATTGCGCTGGGACAGATCCTGTTCATGCACCACCTCGCCCAGACGAAACCGCGCCCGCGAACGCAGGTACGGCGTGACGTGTTCGCGCTCGGCCGGCTGCTTGGCCTCGCGCCAGGCCTGCGCCAGCACCGCCAGCGAGAACACCTCGGTGTCCAGGCCCTGCGGATAGGTGTAACGAAAGTTGTTCGCCACATAGTCGTGGTCGCCCTGGCCGTACAGCGCGACCACGCGATCGATCACCTCCGGATCGAGCAGCGGGCAATCCGAGGTCACGCGCACGATCACCTGCGCCCCCGTCGCCGTCGCTGCCTGGTAATAGCGATCCAGGACGTCGTCCTCGCTGCCCCGAAAAACCGCGATGCCGTGGTCGCGGCAAAAAGCGGCCACGGCGTCGTCCTGGCTGGCGACGGTGGTGGCCACGACCACCTGGTCGACCAGGCGCGCCCGTCGGACCCGCTGGACCACGCGTTCAAGCATCGTCGCCGCGCCGATGGACAGCAGCACCTTGCCGGGCAACCGACTGGATCCCAGCCGCGCCTGGATGATGGCGACGACCTTTTTCTTGTCGGTCAAACAGGCCTTCCCACCGGCGATCATTGCGAGCGGTGTGCCAACGATCGCGCGACCTCCCGAAGGCGAAGGCGGCGATTGCCTTGCAACAGCAAGGCACCAGCACCGCCACAGGATTGACGGACGTCATGAATCTGACGCAGCCGCATGTGGGTGCCTGGGCTCTTTGGACCGCCAGGCGACATTGATCAATTAAGAGAGCGGCGCGGTCTGAAGCGCGGCGACGACCCGCTCTTCCAGGCTGCCGGTGATGGCGGGCGGCGCCGCGCAGAGGACGTCGATCGCCTTCAACAGCGTGACCGCCAGCTCGCCGGCGTCGCGCACCACCGCTGGCGACGCGGCGGCGGCCAAAAGCCGGCGCAAGACCAGCGCGCGATCAGATTCAAAGCCCGTCGCTGGTGGCGATTCCGCTGGCGCTCGCTCTGGCGCCGGCGCGGGCACCGCCGCCGCCGCCATTGCCGCCGCGATCGGCGCCGACAACCACGGCAGCATCAACGCCGACGTCTTGACCCGGTCACGCTCCGCGCCATCGGCGCGACAGGAGATGGTGGCGGTGACCTTGGCGACGTGAAGAAAATCGTAGGCCACCGCCAAACGCGCGCCGAGATCATCGTTGGGCGTGGCCAGCCCGTCCAGACACGCGCGCTCGTGCATCACCGACGGCAACGGGATCGGGTCGGCTGTCTTCGGACGGGTGTGATCGAAGGGCTGCGACCGGGCCATCAACGGTCGCACCGTACGACAACCAGCGGCGGTCTTCTCTTCCAAGACCCAGGTCGCGTCACTGTAGGCCACCTTGTGCGTGCCCTGGCGGAGGGCATCGACCAGCACCTGCAGGTGCTCCGGGGCGAACCAGTCGTCGTCGTCCAGATAGGCGATGTACTTTCCGCGTGCCAGGGCCAGGGCGCTTTGCCGGGCGGCCATTCGATCGCGCGGCCGATCGTGGCGCCGCAGGTATGCGACCGAAAGCGTCGAGGCGAATGGCTGCAACAGCGCCTCGATCCTGGCGCCACCGTCGTTGACCACCACCACTTCGAAATCAGTCAGCGTCTGCCTGACCAGGCTGCCCAGCGCCCGTTCCAGCAGCGCGGGTTTATCGCCTGTCGGCACAATCACCGACACCAACGGATCGGAGGACCAGGACGACGCCGCCGCAGCCGGACCGCAAATCGCGGCCGCCGTCGCAACGCCGTTTGTGAACATGGCCCCGAACAAAGCAAGCGTAAGGCCACTGTCGCCACGGTCGGATCGCCGACAGACGCCGGTTCCGTCGCCGCCGGCGGCGTCACGACGCTGACGCTTGCCAGATTTCTGGCGCCGCTCGCCGGCGCGTCGGTCGAAAACGGGCGCTGCTGGTCATGAGAGAGCCCACGGACGGTCGGCCTCGGACTTGCTTTGGAACGGCGTCGATGCCACCAACCGGGAAGCCGCAAACGCCTTCGCCCGAAGCGGCCTTTCACCAGGCGCGCGTCCTCATCACCGGTGGGCTGGGATTCATCGGGTCGAACCTGGCCGCGCGATTGGTGGGCCTGGGCGCCGACGTCACCCTGGTCGACACGCTGATTCCCACCTATGGCGGCAACCTGTTCAACATCGAGCCGATCAAGTCGCGGGTGCGGGTGAACGTCTCCGACGTGCGCGATCAATACAGCTTTCAATACCTGGTGCGCGGCCAGGACTATCTCTTCAATCTGGCGGGTCAGACCAGCCACCTCGATTCGATGCTGGATCCGTTCACCGACCTCGACATCAATTGCCGTTCGCAGCTTTCGATCTTGGAAGCCTGCCGCCACCACAACCCCACCGTGAAGGTGGTCTTCGCCAGCACCCGCCAGCTGTACGGCAAGCCGGACTATCAGCCGGTCGACGAGAAGCACCTGCTTCGCCCGGTCGACGTCAACGGCATCAACAAGATGGCCGGCGAGTGGTACCACATCCTTTACAACAACGTGTACGGCGTGCGCGCCAGCGCCCTGCGCCTGACCAACACCTACGGCCCGCGCATGCGCATCAAAGACGCGCGGCAAACCTTCCTGGGCATCTGGATCAAGACGCTGCTGCAAGGACAACCCTTCGAGGTGTGGGGCGGCGAGCAGCTGCGCGACTTCACCTACGTCGACGACGCCGTCAACGCCCTGATGCTGGCGGCGCTGACCGAGCGAGCGAACGGCATGGTCTACAACGTCGGCGGGCACAAGCCGGTGACGTTGAAGGCGCTGGCCGACCTGCTGATCGACGTCGCCGGCGGCGGCAAATACCTCACCAAGGAATTTCCGCCCGACCGCAAGCGCATCGACATCGGCGACTACTACGCCGACGACCGGGCCATTCGCCAGCAGCTGGGATGGGAGCCGAAGATCTCGCTGGCCGATGGGCTGCGGCGCTCGATCGATTATTTTCGCCAGAACCTCGACCACTATTGCTGAGGGCTCATGACCGCGACCGCCGCTGACATTCCCCAGACCAACCCGCGCGCCAGCTATGTCGCGCACCAAGAAGAGATCGACACCGCGCTCTTGCGTGTATTGACGGGCGGGCGATACATCCTGGGCCCCGAGGTGACCGCCTTCGAAACCGCGTTCGCCGCCTTCGTCGGCGCGGCCCAGGCCATCGGCGTGGCGAACGGCACCGACGCGCTGACCCTGGCCCTGCGCGGCTCGGGCATCGGCGCCGGCGACGTGGTGGTCACCACCGCCCACACCGCCGGCGCGACCATCGCCGCCATCGAACTGGCGGGCGCCATCCCGCTGTTCGTCGACATCGATCCGGCCACCTTCACGCTTGATCCAGACGCCCTGGCGGCGGCGCTGGCGACGCCACCGGCCGGGGTTGATCGCACCGCCATTCGCGCGGTGGTCCCCGTGCACCTTTACGGACAGCTGGCCGACATGCCGGCCATCAGCGCCATCGCCGCGCGGGCCAAGCTGCTGGTGATCGAAGACTGCGCCCAGGCGCACGGCGCGACGCTGGACGGGCGCGCCGCCGGCACCTGGGGCGCGGCGGCGGCGTTCAGTTTTTATCCCACGAAGAATCTGGGCGCCTTCGGCGACGGCGGCGCGGTAGTCACCAGCGACGGCGCCATCGCCGCACGCGTGCGGGCTCTGCGCGAGTACGGCTGGCACCAGCGTTACATCAACAGCGAAAAAGGGCCCGGCCAAGGAATGAACAGCCGTCTGGACGAGCTGCAGGCGGCGATCTTGCGCGTGAAGCTGCCTTATCTGAACGCCGACAACGCCCGGCGCGTGGCGATCGCCGCCGGTTACGATCGCGGC
Source organism: Polyangia bacterium (assembly GCA_036268875.1). Taxonomy (GTDB): domain Bacteria; phylum Myxococcota_A; class Polyangia; order Fen-1088; family Fen-1088; genus DATKEU01. The sequence goes on from DATATI010000034.1 coordinate 129,023, forward strand.
CTGGCCGCTGCCGACGTCGCCACCCCGCACAATCGCCCCGGCGCCGCCAGCGTCTATCACCAGTACGTCATCCGCGCCGCCGCACGCGATCGGCTGCGCGAGACTCTGGCCGCTGCCGGCATCGGCACCTTGATTCATTACCCGGTCCCCGCTCACCTGCAGCCGGCTTATCAGAGGCGTCTGCCCATCGCCGGCCCGATGGCCCACACCGAGACAGCCTGCCGTCAGATCCTCAGCCTGCCGATGTTTCCCGAGCTGACCGACGCCGACGTTCAGCGCGTGGTGGCCGCGGTGACGGCGGCTCTTCCCAGAACCACCAGGAAATCAGCGTGAGCGCCGACAACGACGTGCAACGGCTGCTGCTGGCCGCCTGCGCCCGGCATTTGCCACGACCGGCGCGCGTGCTCGAGTGGGGCGACGGCGCCGGAATGATCCACGCCATCCGCTGCCTGGATGAGGACCGCCGCGACAGCGCCGACGCCGGGGTGGCCATCGTCGGCGACGAGAAAACGTTCCAGGCCGCCCAGGCCGCCTTGACCGATGGTGGCGATGGCCGCGGCGGGCGAGAGATCTTTTTTGTTCCGGTGGCGGCCAGCGTCGACGGTGAAACGGAACTGGGCGCCTCCCATCGCGATTACACCCTGTCGCCGGCGGCGCTGGGGCGATCGTTTTCGCTGGTGATCGTCGCCGGAGCCGCCCGCGCGTCGTGCGTGATGATCGGCTGGCTGTTGCTCGATCGCGGCGGTGTGATGATGGTGCGGCGCCCAGGCGACGACGCCGACTGCGAAGGGATCCTGCCGCGCACAGCGGCCGTGGTGAACGTGGTCGGCCCCACGGGCGCCGCCGCCTTCACCCTGGTGGCGAAGGACCAAACCGTCGCCACCGCCATCGCCGCGTCGGTGCGGCAGACGTTGCCGGCTGGCTATCGCCTCGCGGACGCGGCGGTGCCCATCATCGTCGCCGCGAAACCCACCCGCGCATCGCAATCGAACCGACCAGCGCCAAGCTGCGTCTTCGTCAACACCTACTACCCGGCGTTCCTGCAGGCGCACTACCAGCGTCATCCTGAACTGCTGACCGCTTCCTACGCCCAACAGAAAGCCAGGCTGCAGGCGACCTGTTTCGGCGACAGCGATTTTTATTCGGCTGGCCTGGCGCAGGCGGGCTGGGTGGCCGACGACGTCATCGCCAACTGCGGACCGCTGCAGAGCGCCTGGGCGCGCGAAGCTGGAATCGCCGCTCCCGATTATCTGGACGTCTTGATCGAGCAGCTCAAGCGCCTGCGTCCGCAGGTCATCTATCTGCAAGATCTCAGCTTGGCCACCACCGCCATCCTGTCGCGGCTGCGCCCGCTGGCCCAGCTTCTGGTCGGGCAGATCGCCTCGCCGCTGCCGCCGGACACCGACCTCGCCGGCCTGGACATCGTCTTCACCTCCTTCCCGCACTGGCCGGCGCGGCTGCGACAATCGGGATGCGCCGCCTACTACCAGCCGCTGGCCTTTGAGCCGCGCGTCCTCGATCTGCCGCCGACGGAGAGCGAGCGCCACTCGATCACCTTCGTCGGTGGGATCTCCCCCGCCCACCCGGCCGGCACGGAACTTCTGGGTTCGCTGGCCGCCGCCCTGCCCATCGCCATCTATGGCTACGGCGCCGAGACCCTGCCCGCCGATTCACGCATTCGCGGCCGCCACCTGGGCGAGGCCTGGGGCGAAAAGATGTTCGGCCTTTTGCGCGCGTCGGCCATCACCGTGAACCGGCACATCGCCGTCGCCGAAAGCGACGCCAACAACATGCGCCTTTACGAAGCCACCGGCTGCGGCGCGCTGCTCATCACCGATCACAAGAACAACCTCGGCGAGCTGTTCGAGATCGGCAAGGAGATCGTCGCCTATCGCACGCCCGAAGAGTGCGTGGCGCTTTGTCGTTATTACCTCGGTCACCCCGACGAGGCGGCGGCCATCGCCCGCGCCGGGCAAGCGCGAACCCTGCGCGACCACACCTACGCGCGGCGGATGCGCGACACCGCCGAGATCTTGGCGGGTCACCTGCGCCACAAAGGCGAGGCCGCGCAGATCCAAGCGGTGGATCTGGGCGCCGTCTCCACCGGTCAAACGCCCATCGCCGCCGCCGCCGTCACCACCGCCCTGACCGAAGCCTGGAAAGACGAGAGCCTGCCGGGGAAACAGCGCGCCCTGGTCGAACGCGAGCTGGCCGCGATGTACCAGGGCGGCTCGATAACCCCGTTTGACGTGCTGGCGAACGCGCTACGGCCGCTTCTCACTCGCCACCCGTCGGCGGCGGTGCTGGAGATCGGCTGCGCCAGCGGCTACTACCGCGAGGTGCTGCGCTATCTGCTCGGCCGGCCGATCAATTACACCGGCGTCGACTATTCACCGGCGATGATCGACCTGGCCCGGGACTACTACCCCGCCGGAAACTTCTCGGTCGCCGACGGCGCCCGGCTGCCCTTCGCCGATCAATCTTTTGCCGTCGTCATCTCGTCGTGCGTGCTGCTGCACGTCCCCAATTACCAGCAGCACATCCGCGAGACCACCCGCGTGGCCGGCGACGTGATCGTCGTTCATCGCACGCCGATCTGCCGCACCCGCCCCACCCACCACCTGCGCAAGAAAGGCTACGGCGTCGACATGGTCGAGCTTTGCTTCAACGAAGGCGAGCTGCTGGCACTGTTCGCGGAGGGCGGCTTCACCGTCACCTCACAGCAAGAGTTTCACGCCGACGCCGCCCGCGACGAATACGGCGTCACCTATGTCTGCCAGCGCGCGGGCAAGGAGCTTTTCTGATGGCCGAGCGACGTTTCTTCTGCACGCTGGCCGATCGCAATTACCTGGTGCGGGCGATGACCCTCATCGAATCGCTGCGCCGCCACGAGACCAGCGACTACACGCTTTACTTCATCTGCCTGGACGAGCTGACCCGCACCGTCTTGCGCGCCCTGGCGCTGCCCAACGTCGTGCCGATCCCGCTGCACGCCATCGAAGCCGGCGACGAGTCACTGCGGGCCGCGCGCCAGGGTCGGACGGCGGTCGAGTACTACTGGACGCTGACGCCGACGATCATCCAGTGGACCATCAACCACCACCCGCAGATCGACGTCCTCACCTACCTGGACGCCGACCTGTTCTTCTTCTCGTCGCTGGATCCGATCTACGCCGAGCTGGGCGAGCAATCGATCCTGGTCCACGAGCACCGCTTCACGCCAGAGCTGGCGTATCAAGAGCGCGACAGCGGCCGCTTCAACGTCGGCCTGCTCTCGTTCCGGCGCGACCGCGAAGGGATGGCGGCGTTGCAGTGGTGGCGCGAGAGCTGCAACGAATGGTGCTTTCAGCGCACCGAAGACGGCAAGTTCGGCGATCAGATGTACTTGAACGAATGGCCGACGCGCTTTCGCCGCCTGGTCATTCTGCAGAACATCGGCGCCGGCCTGGCGCCCTGGAACATGGGCAATTATCGCTTTGGCGACGAACCCGGGAAGCCGGCCACGGTGAACGACGGGCCGCTGGTCTTCTTTCACTTTCATTCGCTGCAGGTGCCCCGCCCTGACGTGGTGCTGGTCAGCAAGCACGTCGGTTTTCCGCTGACCTTCGAGGTGTTGAACGCTTGCTACGCGCCCTACGCCGAAGCGCTGCTGGCTCAAGGTTTGGTGGTGAAGGCCCTGCTACCCACGTTCACCTTCGGCTTGAGCGAACCGGTCGAGCTGCGCCAATCGCTGGTTTTTCTGCTGCAACCGAAGGGCCGCGATCGTGAGTTCGGGCTTGAACCCTGTCAGCGCTTTCCGCTGCAGGGCGGCTGGGAAGCGTGGGAGCTCGGCGCCCGATGAGGAGGAGACAGTCATGAGCACGGAAGCCTTCGGCAGGCGGCCCCGGTACGTCGCCCCGCCGGTGGGGGAGCCGAATCTGATGCTCCAGCACGCCGTCGATTGCTACAGCAAGGGCCGGGTGTATGACGCGCTGGACGTCTGCGAGCAGACGATGGGCCGATTCCCCGGCGTCTCTCGCAATGTGCTGATGCTCGCCTACGAAATGTATCGACCGATGTGGGAAGCCGATCGGCACACGCTGTACCAGGCGCGCCACTTTCATTTCGGCATCCGGCCAGGCGACAAGGTGCTGGACATCGGCAGCGGCAACAACCCGCTCAGCTTCGCCACCCACCTGGCCGACCTGGCGGTCGACGACGACCACTATGGCCGCGCCGGCTCGCCGTTCAAACACATCGCCGGCAAACCGGTGTTCAACTGTCCGGTCGAATCAATGCCCTTCGCCGACAACGAATTCGACTTCGTTTATTGCTCGCACGTCCTTGAGCACGTGGCCGATCCGGAACGCGCTTGCCGCGAGCTGATGCGGGTGGGAAAGCGCGGCTATGTCGAAACACCGACGCTGGGCAAGGACGTCTGGCTGAACGTGGGCAAGATCAGCAACCACCGCTGGCACGTCGCCCTGTTCAACGAAACCCTGGAATTCACCGAATACGCGCCCCGCGATCTGGACGGCGTCGAGACCGACCTCTTGCTGGACATGCACATGCACCCGCAAACCGATCGCGAGAAGGCCTTCGCGGCCTTGGTCCTGCTGAAGTCGGACGTCCTCAACACGATGCTGCTATGGGACACGCGCTTCTCGGTGACGGCCCGCCGGCAGCCTCGCTAGCGACGTCGTCGACCTCATCAGCGCGCGCGAGAATCGGCGCGATCGCCCAACTGAGCAGCGCGGGCGAGATGCTGAATCAGCCGGAGGGCGACGGCGGAATCATCGGGATGTTGCCGCCAACCATGCTCGAGGACTGCGCCGGCGGCCTGGAAATTTCCCTGCGCGACGAAGGCGTCCGCCTGGCTTATGACCGCGTCCGCCGTGTCGGCCGGCGGCGCTGCCGTCCCCTGCGCTGGCGCGCGCGCCGCGATGGTTTCTTCGGCCAGGGCGCAGATCGCGCGCCCGTAGGCCAGCGACAAGGCCCGCCCGCGCTCGAGCGCTTTGCCCTCTTCGGCCAGATTCGGACCGGGCGCCAGGGTGGGAATCACCTCGGCCAGCACCGTCTCCAGATGGGCCGAATCAGCGGTGCGAAAATAATGGGCCTCGCGTCCGGCCTGTTCAAAGTGCGCGCGCGACTCGGTGAGAATCAGCGGCTTGCCGAACAGCCGCGCCTCCTCCACCACCATGCTCCAGCTCTCGAAGAAAGATGGCTGCACCACCGCTAGGCTGGCGCGCATCAGGGCCAGCTGTTCCGCCCGCGGCAAATGCCCGACCAGACGAAACCGCCGCGACACGCCCAGCTTCTCCATCAGTCCGCGGACCATCATTAAGACCGACGCGTACTGCGGATCGTCCGTCGAGCCCGTGCAAACAAACAACGGGCTGCCGCCTTTGGCCATCAAGCCACGGGCCGCCTCCAACAACGAGCCATATCCTTTGTACAAGGTGAGGGCGTTGCTGCAGAGGACAAACGGCTCGTCGATCCCGTGCTTGACCATCACCGCCGCCGGCTCGACGGACAGCCAGGCCGGGTCCAGCGTGGCCCGGGGCTCGATCACGCGCACCGTCGGCCGCGCGTGCGGGTAGTACACGTTCCAGTCCTGGCGGGCGGCGTGGCTGCTCAGCACCAGGATCTCCGCGTCGGCCGCGACGGCGCGACAGCGGCGTTCCCGCTCGGCCATTTCATGCGCGCTATAGACATTCGGCAACCGTCGATCGCGAACGTCGGGCACCCACGACGCCGCCGGCCGCCCGGGCAGCGCCTGGCGAAAGGCCGGGAACAGGAAATCGATGTGGCCGAACAATTGATCCCAGTCGCGCGCCGCGCCGCCGATCTCGATGATCTCGTCGACCAGGGGAAACAGCGGTTGGTACGCGCTGATGGAGGCGGCCCGATCGGGCGGCACCACCAGCGCCATGTGCGGACGCTCGTCTGGCGGCAGCCCGGCCAGGGCGCGCACCATGTGACCGACCCGCTCGACCCCGCCACGCCAGTCGGCGGCGGCGAAGGTGGGAACGCCGATCCGCAACCGGCGCGCCGGCGCCCGCGTGCGCGCGGAGTCATCGACGCGATATGCCCGATCGCCGCAAACCAGCGGACCACCGGTCTCCAGGCCGTCTTTGAGCAATTGAATCGAGGACTCGGCGAACGCCATCAGCGCCTCTTCGAGCACCATGTCCAGTCTGTGCGGCGCCACCGTCCCCTGCACCGCCCGTTCAATCGAGGCCATCGCACCGTCCATGGCGCTGGTCCGAATCAACGCCTGGTTGTCTTTGAACAAGGGGCTCAGGCGCTCGACCGTCTCGATGCCCAGCGGCATCCAGTGCTTTTTGACGTCGTAGAAGCTCTTGTGCGCCAGGTGAGAGGAGATCGGCTGGTCGATCTCGCGCGTGGGATATCCCGCCAGCAACGGATAGGCGGCGAAGAAATAATCCCACCAGGGCAGACCCATGTAGTACGGCGTGGCCGGATACCCGTGCAGCAACTTGCGTCCGAAGAAGAAGACGTCGATGCCACCGTCGTAACGGGTTCCCGCCTTCCCATCTTCGCCGTGGTCGATACGCTTGTTGAAGGTCAGCCCGTCACCAACCAATTCCTTCACCGCGTCCGCCAGCCGCCGATCGCCGAGCGGATGAAGGACGATGTCCGAATTGACGATGCCCGACACCGCGCGGTTCTGCTCACGCAAGACCGCCAGCACCTCGTCCAGCGGAACCAAGGGCTTGCCCGCCAAGGCGCGCGCATCCCGCCTGGCCACGCGAAAGGTGACCCCCGAAAAATACGGCGTCAGCGCGGTGATCTCGTCCGCGCTGTTGACCGAGACAACGTCAAACCCCTGCTCGAGCCAGCTTCCCACCGCCGCCTTCTGCCGCGGCAGCTTGTCAGGCGCCAAAGACGTCGCGATCAACGGACGCTCGGCCATCAATGGCGCTGACGGGGATGGAGACGAACTCATCGCCCGGGATCTTGTGCACACCGCGCGCCAGCCCCGCCCATCCCAAGCCGCCCGTCAGCGCCCCATCCCCCTATTTTTGCGCCAACAAATTGACGCCCCCCCCACCCAACGTCACACCATTGGCGCCCCGGTGAACCGTTCCACGAACGGCCCGCTCGCGGCCTCCGGCCCGCTCATTCACCCCACGCCTCAACGACAGCGCGAAGGTCGGCTTCGCCGACCGGAGTGCGCTGGCCGGAGGCTTGGAACCCTTTCAGGGTTCCAAATCTGAGGAGAGACAGGGATTCGAACCCTGGGTACCTTGCGGTACACATGATTTCCAATCATGCACCTTCGGCCACTCGGTCATCTCTCCGGATGCTTCGTTTTCCAATTCTGAGGAGAGAGTGGGAGTCGAACCCACGTTGGACTTGCGCCCAAACCTGATTTCGAATCAGGCGCTTTCGGCCACTCAGCCATCTCTCCGGACCAAACTCCCGTGTCGGTTTCGAGCGGGCGATATGTCTAGCACCACCGCCCGCCTAGGTCGATAGGCGCCTTTCGCCGCCATCTTTTTCAGGTATTGTCGCGCGCCAGGCGCGGGTCCACGGGTCCCACCGTTTTCGCCGCCGGTGCCGCCCCGCCGTCAGCGGGCCCGATCAATCTAGACGCAACAAGGAGACTCGAATGTCAGGCAGCTTGAACATCCGCCCGGACGGAGCGCTGGACTTTTTGGCTTTGGGCGCCGTCGTTCACCGACTGGATCCGGGCGTGATCCCCTTTCGCAAGGCGACCGAATGTCAGATCCACGTCAGCGGCGGCGAGTTCAACGTGGCCGCCAACCTGGCCGACTGCTTCCGGCTGCAGACCGGCGTGGCCACGGCGATGGTGGACTACCCGATCGGCGATCTGGTCTCCGAACGCGTGCGCGCCATGGGCGTGCGGCCGTTCTTCAAGCGCTTCGCCCACGACGGCGTCACCGGCCCGAACATCGCCACCGTGTACAGCGATCGCGGCGCCGGCATGCGCGCGCCGGTGGTTTTCTATAACCGTTCGAACGAAGCGGCGGCCCGTCTCAAGGTCGGCGACTTTGACTGGAACAAGATCTTCGCCGGCGGCCTGCGCTGGTTTCACAGCGGCGGCATCTTCGCCGCGCTCTCACCCACCACGCCCGAGCTGATCATCGAAGGGATGAAGGCCGCCAAGGCGGCCGGCGCGGTGGTGTCGTTCGATCTCAACTTCCGCGAGAAGCTGTGGAAGATCTTCGGGGGCCTCGACCGCGCGCAGGAGACCTTGCGCAAGATCGTCGACCACGTCGACATCGTGGTCGGCAACGAAGAAGATCTGCAAAAAGGGCTGGGCGTCGCCGGGCCCGAGGTGGCCACCGCCAAGTCCAAGCTGGATCCCAGCACCTTCTTCGGGATGATGGACCGCGTGCTCAAGCAGCATCCGCACATCAAGGGCGTCGCCACCACGCTGCGCGAAGTGCACAGCACCAACCGCCACACCTGGGGCGCGGTGGCCTGGCTGGAAGGCAAGACCTACGTCTCTCCGACCTGCGAGCTGGACGTCGTGGATCGCGTGGGCGGCGGCGACGGCTTCGCCTCCGGTTTGATCTATGGCCTGCTCAGCGGCGAGAGCCACGAGCAAGCCACCCGCCTCGGCTGGGCGCACGGCGCCTTGCTGACCACCTACCCAGGCGACACCACCATGGCCACCGTCGAACAAGTGAAAGACTTCGCCAAGGGCGGCTCGGCGCGCATTCAACGCTGAACCGCGATCGATCTGCCGGGCTATGCCCGCCCGTGCATCCAGCGTTTGAGCAGCGGCGTCAGCGCCAGCAGCAGCAACGCCGGCCCGATGCTGCTGACGATCAGAAAGCCGTAGATGGGCACGTGGTGTTTGTCGAGGATCGATTCCAGCGTGCCGGCCAGATAGTTGGCGATGGCGTTCGACACGAACCACAGCCCCATCGCCAGCGACACCACCCGCGCCGGCGCCAGCTTGGTCACCATCGACAGACCGATCGGTGACAGGCACAGCTCGCCCATGGTGTGCAGCGCATAGACCGCCGCCAGCCAGCCCATGCTGACCTTGCCGTTTGCCTCGGCGATCTTTTGTCCGAAGAACATCACCACGAAGCCCAGGCCCAGGATGATCATCCCGATGGCCATCTTGGTCGGCGTCGACGTGCGCAGCCGCCCGCGATCGAGGCGCAGCCACAGACGAGAAAAACTGGGCGCCAGCGCCACGATCAAAAGCGGGTTGATGCTTTGAAACTGCGACGCGGCGATCTCGATGCGCTGTCCGGAGAGCAGCGCCTTGCCGCCCCAGACCAACGTGGCAATGCCGGTCAAAATGAACAGGTACGTCAGCACGCCCCACAAGATGCGCGCCGCTTTTTCCTGGCGCGTGGTGCGGTGAATGTTGATGCCGGCGCCGATCTGCACCAGGGCGGCGACGATGATCTCGCCCCAGCCCACCACCCGATCGGTCTGCTTGTCGGCGAACAACGTCATCGTGCCGCCGGCCTGTTCGAACCCCATCCAGAAAAAGATGTTGAAGACGCAGAGGATGATCACCACCCACACCTGCTGCGATTCCTCCGCGTTCGCCCCGCGCAGCAGGCCAAAGATCACCGTGGCCAGCGCCAGCAGCGCCAGAGCCAGCGCGGCCGTGGTGGGAACCGCCGCCCACAGCGCGCCCAGGGAACCGCGCGCCGTCACCACCGCCCAGACCAGGCCGGCACCGGCGACGACCCAGGCAACGACGTCCAGGTAGTCGCGGCGATCCAGTCGTTGCGCATCGGGCGCGGTGGTTGCCGCCGTCTCGGATGCGCGCGCCTTGCGGGGCGGCATGCCCACCGCGGCCAAGAACTTCTGGCCCCACACGAACACCATCAGGCCGCAGGCCATCCCGACCGCCGCCGCGGAAAATCCGTAGTGCCAGCCGACCTTCTCGCCCAGGTTGCCGCAGATCAATGGCGCCAGATAAGCGCCCAGGTTGATCCCCATATAGAAGATGGTGAAGCCGCCGTCGCGGCGAACGTCACCCTCTTCATAAAGGCCGCCGACGATGGTCGAGATGTTGGGCTTGAAGAACCCGTTGCCCAGAATCAAAAGCCCCAGCGCCAGGTGCAGGAGCGGCTCGAACGCCATCGCCAGGTGGCCCAACGCCATCAAGATGCCGCCGATGAGGACCGCCTTGCGCCGACCCAGCACCCGATCAGCGAAGAACCCGCCGGCGATGGGCGTCAGGTAAACCAGGCCGGTGTACGTCGCGTAGATCGACAGCGCGTCAGGCCGGTTGAACTGCAGGTGCTTGGTGAGGTACAGCACCAGCAGGGCGCGCATTCCGTAATACGAGAAGCGCTCCCACGCTTCCGCCCCAAACAGCACGTACAGCCCGGTCGGGTGAGCCTGGGTCGGGGCGGCGGTGTCGGCCGCGCCGGAAGGAGGCGCCGTGGTCCGCATGGGCGGACAGTAACACAGCGCGAGTAATCGGAGCCGAGGCTCAACCCAATCGATTTAATTCATGATTCAAGCCGATGTTTGCGCTGGCCAATAGTTGTAGAAAAAAGCCGCAAAAATGCGCTGCGCTTTCGCCGCGACGCATTTGATCGCTGCAGCGGGGGCAAGGCTACAAAGATAGAAGTCGATCACGATGGTCGGGCGCGCTGCTGTGGATTTTCCCAGGGAAGGGGGGTAGGGTGGCGGGAATTTCGCCGATCGCGGTTTTGGGACGGTCGGAAATGGGCGGCTCGGGTGAAGAAACCGCGCTGGTTTTCCTGGCGCGCTTACGCTCAGAAACGAGGAGAAAGAGATGAGATCTTCAGTTCGTTCTAACGTCGTACTCACCGGGCTCATCGCCGGGCTCACTTCGATTTACGGCTGTTCGTCGAGTGGCGGTGGAAATACGTTTGGCTCGGGAGGTTCGACTGGGGCCACCGGCGGAGCGACCGGCAGCGGCGGCGCTGCCACGGGCGGCTCCACCGGCACGGGCGGCGACAGCACGGGCGGGACCAGCGGCAGCGGTGGCGCGGTCGGCACCGGCGGCGCAGCGACCGGCAGCGGCGGCGCGACGGATGGTGGCCCCACCGACATGAGCAGCGATATGACGACCATGACGAACGACATCACGAAGGTCCGTCCGACGGCCGGCTGCGGGATGGCTCCGACCGGCACCGGCGATCAGACCATTCAGACCATGGGAACCAAGCCGACAGGCTGCGCCGACAGCAAGTGCGGCGCCTGGTCGTACCCCCGCCAGTACAACGTCGTCCTCCCGTCTGGCTATGTGAACACCAAAGCTTACCCCTTGGTTTTCGAGGGACCAGGCTGCGGCGGCCATGAGATGGACGTTTACCCGCTGTCACTCAACGGCAACAATGCGGGCAATACGGTCATCCGCGTCGGTTTGAATCCGCCGCCGAACACCATCGGTCACGCCACCAACCCGGGTCAGGGCTGCTTCGACGACAAAGAAGGCGACGACTCGGTCGACTGGGTGTTCTATGAGAACCTGTGGGACAAGCTGGCCGGTCAGATCTGCTTTGACCAGAACCGCGTCTTCGCCTCGGGCAACAGCAGCGGCGCCTGGTTCTCGAACGAGGTGGGCTGCAAGTACGCTGGCGACGCCACGCACCCGATCCGCGGCATCATGCCGAACACCGGTGGATTGCCGAGCCAACCGATGTACGAACCGACGTGCACGAGCAAACCGCTGTCCGGCATGTGGATGGGCGACATAGAGGATCCGGAGAATCCGTTCAGCAACAACATCTTCGCCATGAACCGCGCGGCGAAGGTCAACGGGTGCACGACCACCTACGAGCAAAACATGAATGATCCTTTTCCAATTGGTGGCGGCAATGCCGCAAACCAGTGTAAGAAATTCAAAGGATGCCCGGATCTCTACCCAATCATCTTCTGCACGGTCGATAACAAGACCCACGATTCCCACGAAAACATGGCGGAACCAGGATTCTCAACGTTCCTTCAGATGTTCCAAAAGGCTCCATTCCTGACGCCTTAATAGCAAACGAGCGCGACCATCGCGTGAAGGCCACGGCGAGATCTCGCCGTGGCTTTTTTTTATTCGTCGCCCAGAACGCAACGCAGCGGCATCGCGACCGATATCCGTTTACATTGCGAGCCACGGATCCCTTTTGGGCCCTGCGAACCCCGTGCTATACGGGTCGTCTAGCTATGGGCGGTTTGTTTGGTCGAATAATCGGGGTGAGTGTGGTGGTTGGCTTGTTTCTAGCCTCGACCGCGACGGCGGCTCCATCCGAAGATCCCGAAACGCTGATTCATCAGGGGATCGAGCTCCGGAAAAAGGGGGACGATCTGCGGGCAGAGGGCTACTTCCGCCGCGCCTACGACCTTGCCCGGACCCCTCGAAGCGCGGCGCAGCTCGGCCTGGTAGAGATGGCCCTGGGAGTCTTTACCGACGCCGACGAGTACCTTTCTCAAGCCCTTGCGAGTCCGGATGCTTGGGTCAGAGCCAACAGCCAGGTATTGCGAGACGCTCTTGATCGGGCGCGCACGCACTTGTTACGAATTCAGATGAGCGGTCTCCCTCTTGGCGCGACGATTAACACTCCAACCCGCAGCGCGATCGCCTTGTCGTCCGACCGAGCATTCTGGCTGGCACCGGGGCAGACACTCATCCACGTCGAGGCCCCAGGTTACTCGCCTGTCGACATCAGAATCAGCGGCATTGCGGGCGAGACGCGCCAGGTCCCAGTCGGAATGACGTCTGCCCAACCGCAAGCGACTAAGGCGGCTCCCGCATTGCCTCCGCCGCCGCCCGATACCGATGCGAACATCGCAAAAACGCCGGAAGTGACGGCCACCGGGGGGGCGTCATCCCGCGGCTTGCGATGGGGAGGCATTGGCACGGGAGCGGTGGGCATCGCCGCGGCCATTGTGGGCGGCGTCGTGTTCGGGCAGGGGAGCACAAAACGCGACAATCTTCAGTCACCAACGCTGCCGTACAATCGAAGCGACGACAATTGGAAGGGCTTCGAGACAGCCGGGATCGGTCTCCTGGCCGGAGGAGGCGTCCTGATAGCCGGGGGAGTCGCGATGTATTTGATTGGCCGCCGGGTCGAATCGTCGTCCAGCGACGCGCCTGTGACTTCGGTGTCGGCCGTGGCCGGCCCGGGCTTCGGCGTATTGCGGTTGGATGGCCATTTCTGAAGAATGCGCTGATGGAACACATCCGCGAGCTGTGGCTGGGTGGCGTTTTTCTGTTGTGGATGGGCGTGCTCGGCGGTTGTTTCAGCGTAACGATCCCGGAAGGAAAACCATGCTCCCCCAAGAGCGAATGCCCAATTGGATTTATCTGCGGACTGGATAAGAAATGCCATCGGCCGGACGGCGCGGCAACCGCCGACGGCGCACCGTCCGATGGTGCGACGACCGCCGATGGCGTGACGGCCTCCGACGGATCGGTCGAGACCATTGCCGACGGTCCGACTGATGCAGCGAGGCCAGACGACGGAGCATCGGACTGTCCAACGATAGTCGCTTGCACACCGGCCAACCCATGCCACGTAGGCAAAAACGCCTGCGACGACACCGTGCCCGGTTGCACTGACACGGCGCAATTGCAGGCGGACGGCACGCCCTGTGGTGACGGCAGTGTCTGCCATTCAGGCAGCTGTGTCGCCTGTCCGGATGGAACAATGTGTGCCGTCGTCAATCAATCATGCTCGGCCGGAACAATCTCCTGCTCCACGGGTTTGGCGGTCTGCGTTCAGTCTGGCAATGCTCCGGAAGGAAAATTGTGCGGCGATAATATGGTTTGCTCGATGGGCAACTGCACCACTTGCAATAGTGGTTTGACGTGTACGCCGACGAACCCTTGCCACGGTGGGAAAATAGACTGCGGATCGGGGAAACCTGTCTGCGTCGATCAGCAGAACTCTGTCGCCGATGGAACTTCTTGCGGCACGGACATGGTCTGTGGAGGCGGCGTTTGCGCGGCCTGCAAAGCAGGACAGTCCTGCACCGTTGCGAACCCTTGCAAAACCGGCGCGATCGCATGTGGGACCGGAAAGCCGTTGTGTATGGAGGCTGGCAATGTCGCCGCGGGCACAAATTGCGGTGCCGGAAAGGTTTGCGGAGAAGGAACGTGCCGGGACTGTTCGGCAGGCGCGAATTGCACGCCCACCAATCCATGCCACACCGGCATGATTTCATGCTCCCAAGGTTCCGCCACATGCACAGACAGCGGCACCACGCTGGCCAACGGAGTCTCGTGTGGTGCGGACATGGTGTGCAGCGTTGGCTCGTGCGTCAGCTGTGCCGCCGGCAAGGCCTGTACGCCATCGGGCAGCATGTGCAAGACCGGCACGACGACGTGTGGCACTGGCGCTTCCGTTTGTCAGCCGAGCGGCAACGCCGCCGATGGCACGAAGTGCGGCAACAATATGGTCTGCAGAGGCGGTACTTGCATCGATCCGATCACTCTTGTGTCGCCTGCCGCGGGGTGTGGAATGCCTCCGACGGGCACCGGCGAACAGACCATTCAGACCATGGGAACCAAGCCGGCCAACTGCGCCGACAGCGTCTGCGGCGCCTGGTCATACACCCGCCAATACAACGTCGTGCTGCCTCAAGGTTATGTGAACTCCAAAGCCTATCCTCTGGTCTTCGAGGGCCCGGGCTGCGGCGGCAACCAAGATGCCGTCTACCCGCTTGCAATCAATGGCATGAACAACGCAGGCAATACAGTCATTCGCGTCGGCCTGAGTCCGCCGCCGAACACTATCGGTCACTCCACCAACCCCAACCAAGGGTGCTTCGACGACAAGGAAGGCGACAGCTCGGTTGACTGGGTCTTCTACGAGAACCTGTGGGACAAGCTGGCCACGCAGATCTGCTTCGACCAGAATCGCGTCTTCGCCGCGGGCAACAGCAGCGGCGCTTGGTTCTCGAACGAGGTCGGCTGCAAATACGCTGGCGATGCCAAGCGCCCGATCCGCGGCATCATGCCGAACACCGGTGGGCTGCCGAGCCAACCGATGTATGAACCGACGTGCACGAACAATCCTCTGTCCGGTATGTGGATGGGCGACCTAAGCGACCCGGAGAATCCGTTCAGCAACAACATCTTCGCCATCCAGCGCGCGATGAAGGTCAACGGGTGCACCACCACAACCTACGACGCGACGACAATGACCGATCCTTTTCCGATCGGTGGCGGCAATGCCGATGACCAATGCAAGCAAGTCAAAGGCTGCCCGGATCTCTACCCCATCATGGTCTGCACGGTTAACAACGGTACCCACGAAAGCCATGAAAACATGGCGGAACCAGGATTCTCAACGTTTCTTCAGTTGTTTCAGAAAGCTCCCTTCCTGACGCAGTAATCGCAAACGAGCGTGCCATCGCGGAAGGCACGGCGAGATCATCGCCGCGGCTTTTTATCGTCGCCCTAGAACGCAACGTAGCGGCGTCGCAACCGATATCCATTTACATTGCGAGCCACGGATCCCTTTTGGGCACTGCGAACCTCGTGCTATACGGGCCGTATCGCTATGGGTGGTTTGTTTGGTCGAATAATCGGGGGGCTTGTGGTGGCTGGGCTGTCTCTGGCGTCGACCGCAGCCGCGACCCAATCCGAAGATCCTGAAACGCTGATTCATCAGGGCATCGAGCTGCGGAAAAAAAACGACGATCTTCGCGCCGAGGGGT
Organism: Polyangia bacterium; assembly: GCA_036268875.1. GTDB lineage: Bacteria > Myxococcota_A > Polyangia > Fen-1088 > Fen-1088 > DATKEU01. The sequence goes on from DATATI010000034.1 coordinate 144,656, forward strand.
ACTTCCGCCGCGCCTTTGAGCTCGCCCGGACACCCGGGCCGCGGCGCAGCTCGGCCTGGTGGAAATGGCGCTGAGCGCTTATCCCGAGACCGAACAGTATCTCGGCGACGCAATGGCGAACCCCGACGCCTGGGTGCGCGCCAACACCCAGGTCCTGCAGCAGACGTTGGATCGCGCCCGAACGCATTTGCTGCGCGTGCAGCTCGTCGGCCTACCCGCGGGCGCGACCGTCTCGACGACAACGCGCGGTGCCCTGAAAGTCCCGCCGGACAACACGATCTGGCTGCCTCCAGGTGACACAACGATTCGAGTGGAAGCCTCCGGATCGAGCGGCGCGGACTTGAAGGTGACCGGCGCCGCCGGCGAAACGCGACGGGTCACGGTCGCGATAGCGCCCGAGGTCGAGCGCGCCGCCTCCGCAGAACCTTCGCATTCCTCCGCGAGCTATTCCGAGGCACAAGCAACCATCGCCGAAACGCCGGCGCAACCTGCCACGCAAACGCCAGGCTCAGGTCTGCGTTGGGGAGGCATCGGCGTTGGTGCGGCCGGTGTCGTTGCAGCCGTCATCGGCGGCGTACTTCTCGCCGATGGAAATGCGAAGCGTGACAATCTCCAGTCCCGCACACACCCGTACGATCCGAGCGACGCAAACTGGAAGACGTTTCAAACGTCGGGCATCGGGCTGCTGATATTTCGATGAGCGCCACAAGACCCGAAATAAAACCCAGTAACCAATGCGCGTTGGATCAGCATGGCAACAAAGATTGAGCGGATGGCGCCATCAGAGAAGGTTGCCGAGGCGCTAAAGCGATCACTCCCTCACCTACCAGCGGACGCTCGGGCGCTGGTGGAATCGATGCTCGAACCGAAGAGTTTGGCACTCATCGGTGGGACGCTGGTGATTTGGGTCGGCTCCCATGCTTTTGGAGTGGGCGAAGTCGTCGACGCGATCCTGCTCGGAGTCGGGGTGATTGCTCTGGGCTTCTCGGTTTTCGAGGGAGCAAAGGCGTTCAAGGACTTTGCGGTTGGCGCCGTTCGTGCCCGTTCGGAGGCAGATCTCGATGAAGCCGGACGGCAGTTCGCCCGCGCGGTTGTCATTCTCGGGATCGACGCCTACGGCGTCATTCAGGTCGCGCGCAGTCAGACACTCACAGAGCAACGCCTAACCCTGCTGCACGAGTTGGTTCATCGATTTTTCTCTCCCCGAACTGGTCCCCTCCGCCGGTTGCGCGCCGAGCTCAGCATGTCGGCGTATGCCAGGTCTGCCATCCTGCGCCACATTGAGGAAGCGCTTGCGGAGGGTTACGCCCAGCTGCGCATCAATGGGCTAAATTCGGCCTTACAGGCCTATCGATTTCCGCTCAGCGGAGGGTATGTGACGGTCTCCCAGCTTGCTGCCGAAGGACAAGCCATCGGTACCATCGTCATGGGAGGAATTGTGCTCCACGTATCGATCTCTCGGGGCTCCCTTACAAGTGATCCATGATCGAGCGCGAACAAGCCTTGCAGATCGCGCGCGAACGAGCGGCCGCAAACGGATGGGCCTTTGGCGAACCCGTGGAAGTCAGACTAAGGCGAGGCTGGTTCGGTCAGGACGATCGCTATCAGATCGAAACCAACGCCGGCCAGCGAGGAACCAAAGCCCGGTTTCTGATCAGCGCAAAAAACGGAAAGATCCTTTCGGAGGGATACATTCCTCGCTGACGCCGTCCTCTGGCGCTGCTTGGAGGCCGCCTTCGGTTGCAGTGTTCTCCAATGGATGCGCATTTTCTTCATCGTCTTCGCCCTGCTGGCCGCCTGCGGCGGCAGCAGCGGTCCCGACATCGGCCGTGGGTCGGCAATTGGAACTCGGCCGGAACGCAGTCGACCACCTGCCCTGTGCTGGGCACGACGAACTAACCAGATTACCGATCTCCGGTAGCACCATCACCGGATCGAACACCGACTCGACGAACACTGGCTCGTTCATACAGCAGTCACGCTGACCTGATGTAAGCCGCGGGGCGACGCGTAAGTCGGACCGGGCAAGAGGGACGCCCCGGCTGCGCTGGCCGGGCGCCGCGGATCACAGCAGCAGCTTCATCGGCAACAGCACCAGCCACGGGAACAGCACCAGCAAGAACAGGACGATCGTTTCGGCCACCAGAAAGGGCCAGACGCCGATCATCAGGGCGTCCATGGTCATCTCGCCGGTGCCGCACACGACGTTCAGGACCGTGCCGACCGGTGGGGTGATGAGGCCGATGGCGTTGTTCATGATGAACACGACACCGAAGTAGACCGGGTCGACGCCCGCTTCTTTGATGAGTGGCATCAAGATGGGGGTCAGGATCAAGACCGTCGGAACCAGGTCCATCGCCGTACCGACCACGATCACCAGGACGGTCACGGCCAGCATCAAGAGCAGCTTGCTGTGTAACAGCGGGTGCAGCATCGTCACCACGTCGCTGCCCACGTCGGCGACAGTGATCAGCCACGACGAGACCAGCGCGGCAGCGACCAGGAACATGACCACCGCCGTGCTCTTGGCGGCGCGCAGGATCAGGCTGTACAACATCCGCGGCTTCAGCTCGCGGTAGATGAACATGCCGACCACCAGCGACAGGAAGGCGACGACGGCTCCGGTCTCGGCGGGGGTGAAGATGCCGAACTTCAGGCCACCGACGATGATCACCGGCATCAGCAGTGCCCAGAAGGCGCTCTTGAAGGCGACCAGGATCTCCTTGAACGACTTGCGCTTGGCGACCGGCAACGTCGATTTGCGGTTCAGCCACCACCAGGTGAAGATCAGGCTTCCGCCCATCATCAGGCCCGGGACGATGCCGGCGACGAACAACTTGGTGATCGACAGGTTCGCGGTGACGCCGAAGACGATGAAGGCAAGACTGGGCGGCAGCATCGGCGCCACGATGCCGGCCGAAGCAATCAGGCCGCCCGAGCGCGCTTTGTTGTAGCCCGCCTTTTCCATCAACGGCAGCAGCAGCGACGCCAGGGCCGCCGTGTCGGCGATGGCCGAACCCGAGACGCTGGCCAGGATGAACGCCGCGAATACCGCGACGTAACCGAGCCCGCCGCGCAGGTGACCGACGACGGTGTCGGCGAAGCCGACGATGCGTTTCGAGATGCCGCCCGCCTCCATGAATTGGCCAGCCAGCATGAAGAACGGGATGGCCATCAGCGAGAAGCTGTCGGCGCCGCTGATCATGTTCTGGGCGATGATCTGCGAATCGAAGTTGCCCTGCTGGAGCATGATCGCCGCGCCACAAACAATCAGCGCAAAGGCGATGGGCATGCCCAGCGCCATGGCGGCCAGCAAAGAGACGATAAAAGTAGTGACAGTCATGTCGTGGGCTTCCTCTACTCGCCCCGCTCGGCGCGGGCTTTCTCTTCGGCCTGCTTGGCCTCAAACGTGGTCATCTCGTCGGATTCCTTGACGGTGATCAGATCTTCCTCCTTGGCCCGGCCGGTCAGCACGCGAAAGAGGTTGTTCAGCACCAGGACCCCGATCAATGCGCTGCACACCAAGCCCGGGCTGTAGATGATGGCCATCGGCAACTCGGTCACCGGGGCGCGCACGCTGAGGTTGATCACCGTCTGGTGCCACGACCCGATGAAGAACATCACGCAGCACGCGATCACCAGGACGTCGCTGAGGATCGCGCAGACCTTCTTGCCCAGCACGGGCAGGTGCTTGACCAGCGTGTCGACGCCGATGTGCGCCTTGTCTTTCATGGCGATGATGGCGCCCAGGAAGGTCAGCCAGATGAAGAGCATCCGCGACGCCTCCTCGGAGATGGTGATCCCCGAGTTGAATACGTAGCGAAGGACGACGTTGCCGAAGACCATGATCGCCATGAGGCTGATGCAGAAGACCAGCAGGATCTCGATGCCACGAAAAATCAGCGCATTGATGCTCTTCATGCCTCTTCCTTTGTTGCCTATAAAAAAAGCGCCGCCGCTGAGTAGCGACGGCGCCTTTCAACCGATCAGTTACTGACCTTTGCGGATCTTTTGCAGCTCCGCGTACATGTCTTTGACCAACGGCTCGCCGAATTCTTTGCTGTACTTGGCGATCACCGGCTGCGCCTTCTCACGCAGGCGTGCTTCCTCGGATGCTGGCAGCTGGTTCACCTTCATGCCGGCCGACTTCAGATCGCTCAGCGCCTTGGCGGAGGCGGCGCGGATGATCTTGCGCTCGTAGTCGCGCGACTCGACGGCGGCGTCCTTGAGGATCTTCTGCTCCTCGGGGCTCAGCGTGTCCCAGATTTTCTTGCTGACCAGCACCACCCAGACGCTGTACGACTGTCGCGAAAGGGTCAGGTACTTCTGCACCTCGTTGAACTTTGACGTCTCCACGGTCGGGATGGGGTTCTCCTGGCCGTCGACGGTCTTGGTCTCCATTGCCGTGAACAGCTCGGTGAAGGCCATCGGCACGGCGTTGGCGCCCAGGCTCTTGTAGCTGTCGATGAACAGCGGGTTCTGCATCACGCGCAGCTTCAGGCCCTCATAGTCTTCGACCTTGGTGATGGGGCGTTTGCTGTTGGTGACCTGGCGATAGCCGTTCTCCCAGAAAGCCAGGCCGACCAGGCCCTTTTCCGGCAGCTTGGCCAGCAGTCGATCTCCGATCGGGCCATCGAGCAACGCGTCCGCTTCCTTTTCGTTGTTGAAGAGGAAAGGGAAATTCAAGGCGCCGAACTCGCGGAACTGGCCGACCATGATCGCGGTATCCGGAATCGCCATCTCCTGCGTCCCACCCTCGAGCGCGGAGACCATGGTGAGATCGTTGCCCAGCGCGCCGCCGGCGTAGAGCTTGATCTTGATCTTGCCGCCGCTCTTGGCGGCGACGATGTCAGCGAACTTCTTGACGGCCTGGCCCTGAGGGTGGTCCTCGGTCAGGCCGATGCCAACCTTGATCTTCCGGTCCTTGACCTGCGCCTGGACGTTGGCTGAAACGACAAACGCAGCGACTGCCGCCAGCGCGACAGCGACGAACTTTACTTGCCTCATTGCGGTCTCCTTCTGGTTGTGGGGGTTTCGTTCAACCTTTGACGTCGGCCCGATGATCGTTCGATCAATTCGATTCGATCATTTGACCGGGGCAGGAATCCCCCGCTTTTGGTAATTCGCCGGTGGGTCAATGAACACGTGTGGTTCCCGCCAAACGTATGGTTGCCCACTCTTCCTGCTGGTGGATGCCTATCACGTCCGACGGCAATGCTGCAACCCACAGGCGAAACTTCGTGCCGCGTCATTCGGCGCTCAAAGTCGTTGCCCCGTGGCGTCGCCGATAACGAATCGATGACCACAGCGACAGGGCGATCGAGCCGGCGCCCACCAGGCCGGTGACCGCCTCCGGAACATCGATTATGGTCGAGACGAGCATCAGCAGCGCCAGCGCGCCGACGGCGTAGAAAGCGCCGTGCTCGAGGTAGCGATAGGCGTCCAGCGTCCCCTCGTCGACCAGCATGATGGTCAGGCTCCGAACGAACATCGCCCCGATGCCAAGGCCGATGGCGATCATGAAGAGGTTGTTGGTCAGGGCGAAGGCGCCGATCACACCGTCGAAGCTGAAGCTGGCGTCCAGCACGTTGAGATAGAGAAAGCCGGCCAGCCCGGCCCGCTGCAGGTTCGCCGCCTGGGCGCCCTCCTCGCCCTGCTCCATGGCCGAGCCGACGGCGTCGACGGCGATGAAGGTGATGAGCCCCCAGATGCCGGCGCTGAGCAGCGGGCGCGAAACGGCCTGGGGCACCACGCCGGAAAAAACGTAGATGGCGATCAGCATCAGCGCGATCTCGATGGCTTCGAAACGCCCCAGCCAGGCCAGGCGGCTTTCCAGGGGTGCGATCCAGTGGACGCTCTTGTTGGCGTCGAAGAAGAACTTCAGCGACACCATGCCCAGGAAAGAGCCGCCGAACGCCTGCAACGGCACGTGCGCCTCGCTCAGCACGCGCGCGTAATCGGCGGGCTGGAAGGTGGCCAAACGAACGGCTTCAATGGGGCCGATTCGCGCCACGACGCTGACCACCACCAGCGGGAAAACAAAGCGCATCCCGAAGACGGCGATCGCCATGCCCCAGGTCAGAAAGCGCCGCCGCCACAGCGGCGAGGTGTGCTTCAAGACCGTGGCGTTGACGACCGCGTTGTCGAACGACAGCGAGACCTCGAGGACGCTGAGCACCGCCACCAGGAACACCGTGCGGGCGGCGCCGGCGAACGTGCGGTGGTAGTAAAATCCCACCGCCGCGCCCAGCAGCAGCCCCACCGCCGTGACGACGATGGAGCCCTTGAAGTAACGAAATCGTCCAGGCGAGGGCATGGTCGCGGACGAGAGCCCTCCTGCGCTCATCTACTGCTGCATCGTCGTCGGCGACTGCATTGTATCGGGTTGCTTCGCCAGGCTCATCGTGCGCAGCCCAGTCTTGCCGAACAGGTACGAACCGTTCGCCCCGGTCAGCTCGATGTGATCGCCGCGATTGCAGTACGTCACCTGTTGCGGGTAGTTGTTGTTCAGCAGGATCTGCAGCGTTGGGCTGCCCGGCTCCTGGCTGAAGATCCCGGCCGGTCCCGAGGTGGCCGTAACATCGAAGGTGCACTGACAGCCCCCTGACTCGATCTTGCTGTCGGTGCACGCCGCGTTCTGATACGCCCCTTCTCCCGTGCCGGCGGCGTGCACCACCGTCGTCAGCTGGTCACAAAGCCTCGCCGGACCACCGTCGGGATTGTTCACCGGATCCGCCGGCCGACTGTTGTCCATGGCCGCAAAGGCGCGCATGCAGTAGGCGGGAAAGTCGAGAGTGTAGTGCCCGATCTGTGTCAGCCCGGCGCTGAAGGTGAGGTCAGGCTTAAAGGTGACCGACGCTACGCCAATGTGCGGGTCATCGTAGTAAAAGTCTGGGTCGTGCACGCTGAGCATGGTCCCACCGTTGGTAACCAGCGAGTCGCACCAGTCGGACAGCGCCGGATCAAGCGGCGGCTGCCGCTGCACGGGAACCATGCCGCCGTTTACCCGCGGGTCGGCGGGAGGGACATAGATATCCTCCGAGCAAGAGGGATGACTCGAGTCGAGTATATAGGTGCCCTTGGGAAGGTCACCGCCACAAGAATCCAAGGCCGGGCAGTGCGGCTTCTGCATGAACTGATCGCAGCCCGAAGTCATCACGGTCAAGAACACGGAGCAGGCAACAATTGTGAACGTCGGTTTCAACATGTGTTTGTCCTCCCCCCGTATCAAAAGAAAAATGCCATGCTCAGCTGCCCGCGGTTGTTGCGCGCCGTCTGCGCCATGCCGCCGGTGCCCGGCTGGGTCGGCTGAATCGGCTCGCCCGTATACGTGGGCTCCGGCGAGCTCACGTCGCCGAACGTCTGCTTCACGGTCTGGAAGGAGAGGCCCAGGACCACCGCGGGCGTAACCTCCATCTCGATGTTCGCGTCGATATATTCCATCTTGGTGAAGATGGCGGCGAAGCTGTCCATCGGGGTCAGCGTCTTGATGTTGTCCGACCAGACGCGCGAGTAGATCCCCGTCACCCAGATGCGATTGGTCTCCATCGGCAGGTAGTACTGCAAACCGCCGACGAAGGCACGCCAGTTGATGGTCTTGAGACTGTACGTGCGATCAAAGGTTACGAGACCAGGGTCCACGTTCGCGGGATATGCCGGCGCCGGCGTCGTCAAGCCGACGTTCACGACCACCGGAAACCGCGACCCGCCGTCCATGCCGCTGTACATGTCGGCGATGCCGGTGCCGATGCTGAACTCGCCGGTGAGCGTCAGCGCGTTGCTGCGGTCATATTCCGCTCTGGCCGGGATGACCGGCAGCAGGATCGACGCCGCCGCGCCGTACCCATTGGCCGTCACCGCCTCCGACCCAGGGCTGGGGCGGAAGGCCGGCACCTCGAAGTGGCGATACATCCCCGAAACGCCGATCGACAGCGGCACCAGGTACGGGCTGCCGAAGCCGGACCCAGACCAACCTTTCCAACCTTTGTAGGCGAACTTGATCCCCGCCTGCCCCTCGGGAATGCCGGAGTCGCGTTGCGCCGGCTCCACGGCCGCCGCCGCGATCACCAGCTCGTAGTTGCCGTCGTCGGAGCGCAGTTTTTCTTCCAGACGAAGCTGCGGGTTGCGGTGGTAAATCTGCCCCGGCACGCCCAGGTAGGCGACGGTCGCCGGATAGAAATAACCACCCCACCCGAACAGGTCCTGCGTCTGGCCGGCGATGACGTCAATGACATACGTCTCCAGCTTCAGATACGCCTGCCGCATGCGCACCGGCCCGTAGATGATGACGTCGCTGCGCTTGGCGTCCGTGGGCGTCAGCCCGAAGAAATCGAACTCGATCAGGCCGGACGTGCGCATGCCCTTCAGCTTGGGCGTGATGTCCGGGAACGAAGGGGCGAGGAACTGCAGGCCGACGCGCGAATCACGCGCGGTCAACGTGGTCCGGCGGTGGTCGCCCTTGTACGTCCCGACGCGCTGGATCATGTTCCCCCCGACATTGCTGTCGAGCGACTGCGTCGAGTCTTCGGTCATGTCCAGCTTGGCGAAACCGAAAGGTTGGATCGACCAGTCCTCGCGCGCGCCATAGGTGGGCACGCGCTGGGGCTGCGCCGGGATCAGCTGATCCTGCGGCACTTCCCAGGCCGACTGATCGTGCACGACCTCCGGCACGTCCTCGCCCTTCTTTTCCTCTTCGTCGGGCTTCTTGTCGGGCTTCTTGTCGGCGGCCAGCGCGGCCACCGAAACGTGCGTCACCGCCAGGGCGATGGCGATCGAAAAAGACCCAAGCGTCCGATATCTCATCGGCCCTCCGTCACGCGCTCATGGGTGTCCATCGGGTGGCGACGGACACTATCCTCAGCGGCCTAGACGGTCAACCAGTTCCACGCCCTTTTGGCTAGAGATCGCGGTGTTTGAAGGCACGACCACCAGCGCCATAGTTCGCTGTCTGTTGACCGTTGCCGCGCAGCAGCCACTTATAGGTCAAGAGCCCTTCGACACCGACGGGACCGCGGGCGTGCAATTTATCGGTGCTGATTCCCACCTCCGCGCCCAAACCATAACGATAGCCATCAGCAAAACGGTTGCTGGCATTGTGAAAGACGCTGGCCGCGTCGACCGCGCGCAGGAATGTCTCTGCCGCTGAATGGTCCTGTGTAACGATCGACTCTGTGTGCCGCGAACCGTGGGTGGCGATGTGCGCCAGCGCCTGGTCGAGACCGCTGACCTGTCGCACCGCCAAGATCAGGGCGCCGAATTCGACGCCGAAGTCCTCGGGGGTGGCCGGGCGCAGGTCGGGGTGCCGGCGCAGGGTCTCGGGACAGGCGCGCAATTCGACGCCCGCCTGTTTCAAGGCCGCCACGCAGGCGTCCAACGCCGCCGGCGCCGCCGCGTCCCACAGCAATGTCTCCAGCGCATTGCAGGCCGCCGGGTACGTGCACTTCGCATCGACGGCCAGGCGCGCGGCCATCGCCGGCTCAGCCGCAGCGTGCACATACAGATGACAGACACCGGCCGCGTGGCCCATCACCGGGATGCGCGTGCTTTCCTGAACGTGCTGCACGAACGCCGACGAGCCCCGCGCCACGATCAGATCGACGAGACCGTGCAGCCCCAGCAATCCGCTGACGGCGGCGCGATCTTCCAGCAGCACCACCAACCCAGCGTCAAGGCCCTGCGCCGCCAGCACCCGGTGTACGACAGCCGTCAGCACGCGGTTGGTGCCCAGCGCCTCGCGCCCGCCTTTCAGCAGCACGGCGTTGCCGCTGCGCAAAGCCAGGCCGACGATCTGCAACAGCGCATCCGGTCGCGCCTCGAACACAACGCCCAGCACGCCCAGCGGACACGACACCCGTTCCAAGATCAGCTCGTCGTCCAGCAGCCGCCGTAGCGTCACCTGGCCGACCAGATCCTTCATCGCCGCCAGCTGCCGAAGGCCGTCGATCACGCTGTCCAGCTTGGCGGCGTCCAGGCCCAGGCGTTTCAGCAAGGCCGGCGCCAGCTCGCCGCGCGCGGCCTCGGCCTGGCCTGCCTCCAGGTCGCGCGCGTTGGCGGCGAAGATGGCGGCGCGCGTGCCCGTGTCGCCCAGCGCATCGGCCAGCGCCGACAGCAGCGCGCTGCGCTCGGCGCCCGAGCGGTTGCAAAGCGCGGCGCCGGCGGCGCGCGCGGCGATGGCGGCGTCGCGAATCACACCGCCCCCATCACCAGGTTGTCGCGCGTGATGACGGCGTCGTAGCCGCACCAGCCCAGGATCGAATCGATCTCGTCGCTGTGGTGCCCGGCCAGCTTGCGGCAGGCCTCCGCGCCATAGTTCACCAGCCCCCGGCCGTGCACGCGCCCGCTGCCGTCACGGATCTCCACCACGTCGCCTTTGTCGAAGGCACCCTCGACGGAGACCACTCCGATGGGCAGCAGCGACGCTTTCTCACCGCCGAGCGCGCGCAGGGCGCCGTCGTTCACCACCAGGGCGCCGCGGTGGCGGGCCGAGACGGCGATGTGGCGGATGCGGGCCGGGCGCCGCTCGCCCACCGCGATCAAGGTCCCGATGTCCTCGCCTTCGAGGGCGCGTTCCAGCACCCGCGGCTCGGCGCCGCCGGCGATCAAGACGGTGGTGCCTTCGCCGGTGGCCAGCCGCGCCGCCGCCAGCTTGCTGGCCATGCCGCCGGTGCCGCCGCTGCTGCCGCCGTCGGCGCGGGCCAGCGTGGCGTCGTCGACGGCGTCCAGCTCGGCGATGCGCGTGGCGGTGGGATCGTGCTTGGGGTTGGCGGTGTAAAGCCCCGCCACGTTGGTCAGTAACACCAGCAGATCAGCGTCCAGGCTGACCGCCACCCGCGCCGACAAACCGTCGTTGTCGCCGAACCCGGCCACCACCGGCGCCGCGGTCTCCGTCGCCGGCACCGCGGTGGGCTGGGCGCGACGGCGGTACTCGACCAGCTCTTGCACGCTGACGCTGTCGTTCTCGTTCAAGATGGGAACCGCGCCCAGTTCCAAGAGGCGCATCAACGTCGTGCGCACGCACAGCGCGCGGTCGCGCTCGGCCAGATCTTCCTGGGTCAGCAGCACCTGCGCCGCGGTCAGGCCCAGCTGGGCGAAGGCTTGCGTGTACACGCCCATCAGGTGCCCTTGCCCCACCGCCGCGCACGCTTGCCGCAACCCCAGCGAGCGCGGCCGTTCCTTCAAGCCCAGCACGCGCATGCCCATCCCGACCGCGCCGCTGGACACCAGCACCACCTCGCGGCCCTGGCGGCGCAGGCGGGCCATCCCTTCGCACAGGGCCATCAGCCGGCCGAGCGCCAGCTCGACACCGTCGTGGGTGACCACGTGCGTGCCCAGTTTGACGACGATGCGGTGGGCGTCGCCAAGGTGGCGGCGAGACGGAGTCATGGCGCCCGAATCTACCTGCCCGGGGCTGGGAAAACCACCGCCCGCCGTCGTAGTGTGCCGCCATGGCTCGATCCGCGAAGATCAAAACCAGCAAAGGCGGCCAGACGCCGGTGGTGGCAGCGCTGGTGGCCCTGCTGCGCAGCGACGCGGTCGAAAAGCAGATCGCCGCCACCATCGTGATTGGCGAGCTGGGGGTGCGCGACGCCGGCGCCATCGATGGGCTTTTTGCCCTGGTCGACAGCGGTCTTGGCCCGCTGCAGCGGCACGCTCTGGAGGCGCTGACGCGTTTGCAGCCGCGCGGTGTGCTGGAAAAGGCCCTGCCCTTGCTGGCGGTGCGCGACGAGAGCGTGCGGGCGGCGGCGCTGGGCGCGGTGGTGGCGGCCGGCGAAGCGGCGGTGCCGGCGGTGCGGGCGCGCTTGCCGGAGGCCGACGGCGAAGAGCGGCGCGCGCTGGAAGCGGCGCTGGCCCGTCTGGGCGGCAAGGACGCTTTCTCGGCGCTGCTGGACAGTCTCGACGCCGACGGCGCCAACCCGGACGCCTCGCGCGCGGCGATCCTGGCGGTGCGCCAGCGCATCAAGGACGCCGGTGCGCGCGAACGTCAGGGCTACGTCGGCCAGGTGGTGAAATACCTGGGCGCGAAAAAGATCCGCGCCTCGGTGATGGCGACCGCGGGCGCGGTGAAGATCCTGGGATTTCTCCAGGACCCCGGCTCGGTCAAGCTGCTCTTGGCCCTGGCCGGCGACAAGAAGCAGGCGGACGCCATTCGCGAGGAAGCGGTGATCGCGCTGCGGTTCGCGTCGCGCGAAAAAACCGCGGCCCAGGCGAAGGTGGCGACGGCGCTGCTGACCATCGCCGAGACCGCGCCGGCGGCGGTGGCGCGCGCGGCGCTGTACACGCTGGCGGGGATCGCCCTGCCGGCGCCGCTGGTGGCGCGCCTGCAGAAGCTGGCGGCGCACCCCCAGGGCGAACGCGCGCGGCTGGCCATCGAAGGGCTGGCCCAGACCAGCACGGCGGCGGCGGCCGACGCGCTGGGGAAGATCTTGCTAGGCACCGGCGAACGCGCGCGCGCCGAGGCCGCCGGTACGGCGCTGGCGGCGCGGCCCGACGCGGGGGCGGCGCTGGCCCGGGCCCTGCTGGCCGCGCCCGACGCGGAACGAGCATGGATGTTGGTCAAGATGTTGCGCCCGCACGTGCGCAAGCTGGAGGCGCGGCAGGTGACCGCGCTGCGCGACCAGGCGCTCGTACGCCTGCGCGCCAACGAACCGCCGTGGGAGCCTTTCCTGCAGGTGGCGCGCGAGGCCGACGCGCGCCTCACCGCCGACGGTCTGCGCCGGTTGGTGAGCGACCTGCGCAAGGGAAAGAAGCTGGCGCAGGCGCTGGCGGTGGCGCGTCTCCTCGGCGGCAGCGCCGAGGCATTTCCCGAGGACGGTTATGCCCTGGCCACGCTGGAATGGGCCGCCGGCAAGCGCGACGAGGCGCTACTGGTGTTCGGGCAGCTGGCCGAGCGCGGGTTCGACGTGGCGGCGACCTTGCACAGGGATCGCGCCGTCGAGCCCGAGCAGCGCTATCAGATCGGGTTTCACTTCGCCGACAAACGCCACCCGCTGGGCGAGGAGATCTTGACCGCCATCGTCGAGGCCGGCGGACGCAGCAAGGTGGTGCAGATGGCCAAGGCCAAGCTGCGTTCGGCGGGGTTCGCCGAATGACGGCGCGCCGGGTGAAGCGCCGCCCGGGACCGGCGCGTATGATAGGACTCGCACAATGTTGAAAGACGACCAGACGCTGACGGTGCTTGGGTGCGGCACGATGGGCGAGGCGATCGTGCGCGGGCTCTTGCGCGCCGGGCGGCTGAAACCGGGGCAGATCTTCGCCACTGACAGGCGCAGCGAGGTGGTGAAGGCGCTGAAAGACAAGCACGGCATCCGCGCCACCAGCCAGAACCTGGAGGCCTGCGGCGCCGCCAGCGTGGTCCTGGTCTGCGTGAAACCGCACGAGGTGGCGGTGGCGCTGAACAACGACGACCTGCGCGCGGCCCTGGCCGGCAAGCTGGTGGTCAGCATCGCCGCCGGCATTCGCCTCGATCAACTGTCCGGCTGGTTGCCGGACAGCGCGGTCATTCGCGCCATGCCCAACACCCCGTGCTTGATCGGCGAAGGCATGACCGTCATCGCCCGCGGCCGCGGCGTCACCGACGAGCAGGCGGCGCAGGCGATGGCGATCTTCCACGCCGTCGGCCGCTGCGTGGAAGCCGAGGACAAGGTGATGGACGCCGTGACCAGCCTGAACGGCAGCGGCCCGGCCTTCGCGTACATGATTCTGGAAGCGCTGACCGACGGCGGCGTGCGCATGGGCCTGCGGCGAGACGCGGCCATGGAGATCGCCGCGCAGATGTTCCAGGGCGCCGCCCGCATGGTTCTGCAGACCGGCATGCACCCGGCGGCTTTGAAGGATCAGGTGACCACGCCCGCCGGCTGCACCATCGCCGGTTTGCTAACGATGGAAGACGGGCGCATCCGGTCAGTGCTGGCGCGCGCAGTGGAAGAAGCGGCGCACGTCGCCAGCAAGCTGGGCCAAAGCTGACGGCGTGCCCGACTTCAGCGCGTTGCTGTCGGCCGATGGGCTGGTCAGCCTGGTCAGCCTGACCGCGCTGGAGATCGTCCTCGGCATCGACAACATCATCTTCATCGCCATCCTGGGCGCGATCTGGTGCTGCTGGTCGGCGGGCTGTTTCTGATCGGCAAATCAGCCCACGAAATCTACCAACTGATGGAGGGCGACGAGGCCGACAGCGGCGGCGCGGCGCACGTCGCGAACCGGCGCGCGCCCGGCGTTCCGGACGCGGCCAGCGCCGGGTTTGCCAGCACCCTGGCGCAGCTTCTGGCCCTGGACATCCGTCAGCGAGTTCATCAACCGCCCTTTTTGGATCCGTTTAACAGCGTCAGAGGAGTGCAAACGCGCGAAAGCCGCCCTCCAATAGGTTGCGTACCTTCGCCCCGCACGTAACGGGTTTGCCTACGGAAATGTGATTAATAAGGTGAGACGCAGTGACAGGACCCGCCCACGCGAAGCCGGCGCACGCCACAAGATCCCCCTAGATCTCCACCACCGCCGATTTCGCCAGGTGGTCGATGATCCGGACGTCGGCGGTGGCCAGTCGCCACCCACGCAACCGGGCGTGACCGACAATCAACCGGTCGAACGGATCGCGGGTCCAGGATAGATCGACCGCCGCCTGGAACAGCGCCGTGGACGAAGGATCGTCCACGGCGAACCGCTCGTCGTCGGCGATCTTGTCCACCGGAAGCTTGAGCTTGATCCGCCCGAGCTCGGACAGAAACTGCATCTCCAGCAGGCTGGCTGGCGAAACGTAAAGACGGCCGCGGTCGGGAATCTTGCCGGCCCGGCGGTGCCCGGCCAAAAGCCAGATCAACGCGTGCGTGTCGAGCAGGATCAACGGCGCTTCCGGCCGACGAAGGTCAACCCCGCCGCGCCCCCCGCCCAGGTCCAATCGCCGCGGTCGACCGCCGGATCGACGATCTCCACCACCGGCGCCCGGGCCCGGGGCGGCCTGTTCTTGGTGGCCACCAGCTGAAAGCGCACGCCCTGCCGTTCGATGATCACCGCCTCGCCGCGCTCGGCGCTGTCCAGCAGCTCGGCCATGCGCATGCGGGCGTGGGCCACGCTGTAGCGTTTGGTCACATGTACAATGTACAGGCGCTCACCTTGACGGTCGAGGGTAATTCTTGCCCGCGCGCCGGAGGCGTGTTACCGCCTGGCCCGGAGGTATTGAATGAAATCCAGTTCGTCGAAGTGGGCCCTGACGTTTTCGTCGTTCCTGTTCCTGGCCGTGGTGCTGTCGCCGACGGCGGCGTCGGCGCAGGGCAACGGACCGTTCGCGCAACCGCCGGGACCGGGCGGCTTCGGCGCGGCCGGGCAGTTCGTGCTGACCGGTGGCGATTCGACCGAACTGAACAACACCCCCAGCTTCAGCATCATCAAACGGAGCGGCGATCGAACGTCGATCAACATCCAGCCTGCCCTCGACTACTTCATCATCCCAAACGTCACCATCGGTGGCATCGTTGGTCTATTCACCCAATCGGGCCGGGGTGCCGAAACCGCCATTACCTTGGGCGTCCGCGCCGGGTACAACCTTCAACTGGGGGATCGCTTCAGTCTCTGGCCCACCGTGGGACTCAATTACCAGCACTTCTCTTTTTCGGACGGCGGCGGCTCCGACAGCAACACCTATTTCAACCTGGACGTTCCCTTCCTCTTTCACGTCGTCCCGCACTTCTTCCTGGGCCTCGGGCCGTTCGTTCACGTGGGCCTGGGCGACGGCGATCCGAATGTCTTCGGCATCCAGTCGCTGATCGGCGGCTGGTTCTAGCCGCGCCGGCGATCGTTCCGTTCACCTGGCGCGCAGGCGCGCGGCCAGGCCCGAGCAGCGGAGCAAGATCTCCGCGTTGCGTACGGCGAGGCCCAGCGCCTTGCGCGAGCCGACCATCACCACCAGGCGCTTGCCGCGCGTGACCGCGGTGTAAAGCAGATTGCGCTGCAACATCACGTAGTGCTGGGTGTGAATGGGAATGACCACCGCCGGATATTCCGAGCCCTGCGATTTGTGGACGGTGGCGGCGTAGGCCAGGGTCAGCTCGTCGATCTCGTCGAGATCGTAGGTGACCTCGCGATCTTCGAAGCGCACCACCAGCATCTCGGCGCCGGCGTCGACGCGATCGACGCGGCCGATGTCACCGTTCCACACCTCCTTGTCATAGTCGTTGCGCACCTGCATGACCTTGTCGCCGACGCGAAAGCTGCGCGCGCCCCGAGTCAATCCCGGCGCGCCGGCGGTCATCGCCTCTTGCAGCAGGGCATTTAAATTCGCCGCGCCCAGATCGCCCCGGTGCATCGGCGACAGCACCTGGATGTCGCTGGGTTGCAAACCGTATCGGCGGGGCAGCCGCACGGTGACCAGATCGCGGATGACGGCGGCGGCGCGCGCCGGATCGTCTTCCTCGATGACGAAGAAGTCGCGCGTGTCGTCGGCGGCGTCGGGCGCGCGCTGGCCCAGCTCGGGCATCTCGCCGTCGTGGATGCGGTGGGCGTTGGTGACGATCAGGCTTTGCGCCGCCTGGCGGAAGATCTCGGTCAACCGCACCGTCGGCACCACGCCCGAGGTGATCACGTCGCGCAGCACCGAGCCCGGCCCCACCGACGGCAGCTGGTCGACGTCGCCCACCAGCACGAGACGGGTCCCAGAGGCGAGCGCGTTCAAGAGATCGGCGCCCAGCCGCACGTCCAGCATCGAACACTCGTCGACCACCAGCAGATCGGCTTCCAGCGGGCGCTGGGCGTTGCGCCCGAACTGGCTCTCGGCCGGCCGCCATTCCAGCAACCGGTGCAGCGTGGCCGCCGGCTGTCCCGTCGCATCCGAAAGACGTTTCGCCGCGCGTCCGGTGGGCGCCGCCAGCGCGACGGTCAAACCCTTGCGCGAAAAGATGCTGACGATCCCGCGCACGATGGTGGTCTTGCCGACGCCGGGGCCGCCGGTGATCACCACGACCTTGCCGGTCAGGGCGCGGCGTACGGCCTCGGCCTGCTGGCTGGCCAGGCTGATCTGCGCCTCGCGTTCGTACCAGCCGAGCGCACGATCGGCGTCGACGGAGAGCGCATTCGTGCTGGCCGCGTCCATCAAACGACGCAGGCCCTGCGCCAGCGCCACCTCCGCGCCGTAAAGCGCGCTGTCGTAAACCGCGGGATCGCTTTCCAGCGCGCCGCTGGTGACAGCGGCGTCGATGGCCACGTCGCCGGCCCGGGCCAGCCGATCGATCGCGTCTTGCACCAGATTGTCCGCCACGCCCAGCAGCGCCGCAGCCTCGCGAACCAGCCGCCCGCGCGGCAAGAACACGTGGCCGTCGCTGCCGCCTTCTTGCAGCACGTGGCGCACGCCGGCCTCCACGCGCGAAACCGATTCGCGTTCGATGCCCAGCGCCGCCGCAAGCTTGTCCGCCGACAGAAAACCGATCCCCCAAACATCGAAGGCCAGGCGATAAGGATTTTCGCGCACGCGGGCGATGGCCGCGCCGCCGTACCGTTTGTAGATGCGCGCCGCGAAGGCCGGCGAGACGCCGTAGCCCTGCAAGAACACCATCACCTTGCGCACCTCGCGCTGGGCTGCCCACGCCTCGCGGATGGCCCGGCCGCGCGACGGGCCGATGCCGGCGACCTCGCCGATGCGGGTGGGATCGCGATCCAGGATCTCCAGCGTCTCGATGCCGAAGCGTTCGACGATGCGGGCGGCGTACTCGGGACCGATGCCTTTGATCAAACCCGACCCCAGATAGCGACGGATGCCCTCCAGCGTGGCGGGCGTCAGCTCTGTGTAGCGGGCGACGCGAAACTGCGGGCCAAAACGCGCGGTGTTTTCTTGCTGGCCGCTGACCCGCAACGCCGCGCCCACCGGAACGCCCAGCAGGCTGCCGACGATGGTGACCACCGCGCCGTCGCCGGCGCCGGTAGGCTTGAGCCGCGCCACCGTGAACTCGCCGTCGCCGCCCGAATAGACGATCCGTTCGACGGTTCCTTCCAGCGTTTCTTCGCGCGCGTCGGCGGCGCCCTTCCCGCGCCCAGCCAGGCGGCCACGCTCGAACAGATCCACGCCCCAAATTCACCACGAAGATCCCCTTCGAGCAATGCGCGGGCGCGATCGTCGATCGCCGGGCCCGGCATCGGATGCTAAAGTCGCCCCGCATGTCGCCGTCGCAGCTCCCCCCGGGCCCGCGCCCGGGCCCACCCGCTCCGGTCCGACGGCGGCTGGAGATCGCCAACCCATCCGATGGCGGTTTTTTCTACTGGCTGCTGAAGTTCTATCTGTTCGGCGCGATGGTGGCCGGCGGACTGTTCCTGTGCGGCGGCTTCATCGCCTACTGCTATTTCGCCGACACGCTGCCCAGCGTCCCCGACCTGGCCACCTATCATCAGGTTGCCGCCACCACCACCGTCGTGCGCGCCTGGGACGGCACCACCCTGGGCGAGCTGGCCAGCGAGCGACGGGAGATCCTTCCTTATGATCGCTTCCCGCCGCAGCTGATCCACGCTTTTTTGGCCGCCGAAGATCGCCGGTTCTACGAACACGGCGGCCTGGATCTGCGCGGCATCGCCCGCGCCCTGGGCGCCAATCTGCGCGCCGGCGGCGTGGCCCAAGGCGGATCGACGATCACCCAGCAAGTGGCCAAGTCGTTCCTGTCGTCCGAGCGGACGCTGCAGCGAAAGATCCGCGAGGCCATCCTGGCCCGGCGATTGGAGTCGCACTATTCAAAGCGCGACATCCTGACGCTGTACCTGAACCAGATTTTTCTTGGCAATGGCGCCTACGGCGTGGCGGCAGCGGCGCGGCGGTACTTCGACAAGTCGATCGACGACATCGATCTCGGCGAGATGGCCATGCTGGCCGGCCTGGCGCGCGCGCCGTCGCGTTTTTCTCCGCTGGCCAGCATCGATCGGGCGCGGGCCCGGCGCGATCAGGTGCTGACGGCGATGGTGGCGTCCGGATACTTGACCGACAGCGAAGCCAACGGCTGGCGCGCCAAGCCGGTGGTGGTGCGGCAGCGGCCGGATTTCTTCCGCCTGATCTCGCCGTATTTCACCGAGCACGTGCGGCGCGACGTGGCGCGACGGTACGGCGAGAAGAAGCTGTGGGAAGGCGGCCTGCAGATCGAGACCACGTTGCTGCCGTGGATCGATCTGTCGGCGCAGGAGAACGTCGACTTTTCGCTGCGCAAGCTGGACAAGCGGCAGGGCTGGCGTGGGCCGGTGGTGCGGCTGTCGCCGGCGGCGGCGGCGGAGTTTCGCCAGCGCTCGCTGGAACGGTACGGCGCCGATCCGCCGGTCGAGGGACGCCTGTACCTCGGCCTGGTGGAATCGGTGGGCGAGGACGGCGCCCAGGTGCGGGTCGGAAAGTGGACCTATGTGTTGCCGCCGGCGGCGATGAGCTGGGCGTTTCCTTACAGCGCGAGAGACTTCGTCAACGATCGGGGCCTCGAGTCCACCGCCAACGTGCTGCACGTGGGCGACGTCGTCTGGGTGACCAATGCTTATCGCTCCAAGCTGCGCCGATTTTCCGAGTGGGTGTACGACAGCAAAAGCGAAGTGCAGTGGTTGGCGGCGTTCGACGACAAGGCCGCCGGCCGCGCCCCGCCCAAGACCGTCGAGCTGTTCCTGGAACAGACGCCGCGCGTACAGGGCGCGGTCTTCAGCTACGACCATCACAGCGGATACGTCATGGCCATGGTGGGCGGCCACGATTACGACCGATCCGAATTCAACCGCGTGGTGCAGGCCTGCCGCCAGCCAGGCTCGGCGTACAAGCCGATCTATTACTCGCTGGCGCTGGACAAAGGGTACGGCTTTGGCTCGTTGCTGAACGACGTGCCGCGCGCCGAGGTTGATCCCATCACCGGCGAGGTGTGGACGCCGACCAACCTGAACAACACCGTCGAATATCAGGTCACGCTGGAGTACGCGCTGATCTGGTCGAAGAACGTGCCGTCGGTGCAGCTGTTCAAGCTGATGGGCGGACACGAGGTGGAGAAATGGGCGCGGCGGCTGGGCATCAGCACGCCGATCATTCCTGATCAGGCGTTGGCGCTGGGCGCGTCGTGCTCGCGCATGGACGAGATGACGCGGGCGTTCAGCGCGTTCGCGCGGAACGGCGTGCTGGTCGATCCGGTGTACATCCGCCGCATCCGCGATCGCAACGGGGCCGTGCTGGAAGACAACACCGCCATCGGCGATCCGGTGGGCCCGCCCAGCGATCGGCTGGATCGATTGGTGGCCCTGGCGGGACAAAAACAAGAGCCGGTGATCTCGCCGCGTACTGCTTACCTGACGTCGACCCTTTTGCGCCACGTGGTCACGCGCGGCCACGCGCCGGCCATCCGCGTCGCCAATTATCCAGCGGCGGGAAAGACCGGCACGTCCAGCGCCACCATGGACGCCTGGTTTGTCGGGTTCACCTCGCGCTGGATGACGTCGACATGGATGGGCGACGATCTGCGCGAGCGGCCGCTCGGACAAAGAGACGCCGCGTTCATGCTGACCGTGCCGCTGTTCACCCGCTACATGACCGAAGTGACCGCCGGCCAGCCGTTGCAAGAGATCCCCTGGGAGCGGCCGAAAGGCGTCAAGCCCGGCGACACCGGCGGCAAGGTGCGGACCACCGTCGAGGAGGTGCTGGCCGATCGGCCCGGCGACACGCGGCCTGGCCCGGGTGGCAGCGGCGCGGTGAAATCAGCGGCGGCGAAGCGAATCAAGGCGCCCCCCCCACCGCCGGCGCCGCGCGCGGTGCCACAAAAAGCGGCGGCCCTCACCGCGCCGGCACAAGAGTCATCGCCCCAACCGGCGCCGCGCCCTGCTCCCCCGCCGCGACAGACCCAGATGCAACGAACACGCCCGCCTTCGCCAGAGCCGGCCGCGGTGACGGCGCCGCCGATCAAGAAGCCGAACAGGTCCACAGCCGGCGCCCGCCCGACAAAGCGATAAGCGCCACGCGGACCGCGTTATTGCATCAGGGTGCGCGCCGCCGCAAAGACCGGGTCGATGTTGCTGACGTACACGCCCTTGCCGTTGCAGGCGTAGAAATCGTCCAGATAGGTCTTGTCACCGGCCGGCGTGGTGACGGTCAACGCCAGCGTCTCCTTGTCAGCGCCGCAGGTCTTCTGGGTCGACACCGTCACCGCGTTCAACGCGTCCACCAGCGAAGCCAGCTGGGCATCGTTCAACGGTCGGCTGCCGTCGACATATTGATAGGGGCCGGTGGCGATCGCTGATGGTGCTTGGCAAACGTGCCACGCCAGCACCTTGTCGGCCTTCGTCAAAGTGAAGGTGCCCTGCCGCAAATAAGGGCAGGCGGAGCCGGTGGGCGCCGGCCCGACAAAGCCGCCGCCCATGTCTTCCGCCACCATCTTGGTGGCGTTGTCCGGCCACACCTGATTCGTCGACGGCGCGTCGGACGCGTCGGATGTTGGTGGGACCTCGACGATGTCGGGGCCGCTGTCGGAAGACGGCGGCGATCCGTCGTTGCCAGGCAACGCGCCGCCGCTGCTGCAACCTACTGCCAGCGTGGCAACCAGCACCAAGCGACGTTTGTTATTCATGGTTGTTTGTTGATGAGAAGGGGCGCGCCAATTCTCGCGTGAGAGCCGCCGCGGCCACTTCCTTGCAGCCGCTGACGTTCTGCCCCGCCCACAACGGCGAGAAATCGCCCCTGCCCTGACTCTCTGCCTTTGCGCGCAGAGGCGCGATGGCCGATGTCGCCAGGGGGAAAGCGGGGACGGCGCCGCTCATGGGACCAAGCTCCCTCATGATGCGATTGACGATACCCCGCGCGGCCCGTCCGGTGAACAAGTTGGTGAGCGCCGTGACGTGGGCGGCGTCGCTCTTGAGGGCCGCTCGGTGCACCGTGCTGGTGGTGGCCTCCGGACACAGCAGGTACGCCGTCCCGATCTGAACGCCGCTCGCTCCCAGCGCCAGGGCGGCCGCGACGCCCCGCGCGTCGGCGAGGCCACCGGCGGCGATGACTGGAATCTTCACCGCGTCCACGATCTGCGGCACCAGCGCCAAGGTGCCGAGCTGCGCGCTCAGGTCCTCGGACAGAAAGCTGCCGCGATGGCCGCCCGCCTGGATCCCTTGAGCGATGACCGCGTCGACACCACGAGCCTCCAGCCAGCGCGCCTCGGCGACCGTGGTCGCCGAAGACAGGACCCTCGCTCCCCAGCGGCGCACCCGGGCGAGCAGCGTTTCCGACGGCAAACCAAAGTGAAAGCTCACCACCGCCGGCCTGAAAACGCCGATCACATCGGCGGCCTCGGCACCAAAAGGCGATCGGCCGGGACCGGCCGCGATGGCGTCGGCGTCGATTCCCAACTCGGCAAAGTACGGCGCCAGCGCCTGACGCCAGAGCGCTTCCCGCGCCTCGTTCGGCCCCGGTTGGGTGTGACAGAAGAAGTTCACGTTGAAGGGCCTGGTGGTTTGCGCCTTGATAGCAGCCAGCTCCGTGCGCAACGCTTCCACCCCGAGCGTCGCACAGGGCAGCGAGCCAAGACCGCCAGCGTTGCAGACGGCGACGGCAAGCGCGCTGCCCTGCACGCCGGCCATCGGTGCCTGAACAATGGGCAGCTCGGTCCCGAGGAGCTCTTTGAGGGTCGCGAATGGCATCGAAAAACACTATCGAATGGACAGCAACTCGATATCGAAGACCAGGGGGCCGCTTGGCGCTCCGGTCCGGGTCGGGGTGTCGCCATAGGCCAGGGCACTCGGGATCCAGAAGCGCGCCTTGTCCCCGACCACCATCAATTGAACGCCCTCGGTCCAGCCTTTGATCACACTGTTCAAGGGGAAGCTGGTCGACTTGCCCCGGCTGACCGAGCTGTCGAACAGCACCCCATCGGGCGTCCATCCACTGTAGTGAACCTCGACAGTGCTGGTCGCCTTGGGGTGCTCTTTCCCTTTTCCGCGCACCAGAAATCGATAGGCGAGACCGGACGGCGTCCGCTGCGTATCCACCGGTGCCGCGCCGACATCTTCTGGCACCAGGATGGGATCAGGCATCTTCACGAACTCGACCAGCTCGACATCGAACACAGAAGGTCGCGCTGGTCCGCGGCGCCGGGGCTGACCCGAGATGGCCAGAGCGGCCGGAATCCACAGGCGGCGTTTCTCGCCCTTGGCCATCAGGCGCACCCCTTCGGACAGCCCCTTGATGAGGTCGTCGATCAGGAACGGCCATGGCTCACCGTCGGGGATCGAGCTGGCGATGAGATCGCCTTCCGGCGTCCAGCCCGTGAAGTTGAGGATCACCTTGTCGTGCAAACCAGGGTGGGCGGCTCCGTTTCCTTTCGACAGGATCTTCCAGGCCAGTCCGTTCGGGGCCTTGGTCGCCTGCGGCGGCGCCTCCGCCACGTCGGGGGGCGCCCCCGGCGCGACAGGGCGGGCGCTCACCAACGGCTCGATCGGTTGGGAGACCGCCACGGGACCGACCAGCAGAGCGGCGAGAACAGTCGTCACAACGAAGATCGTCGGAGGGTGCGACAGCATTTCAGTCCGGCAACGATACCGGAATTCAGCGGCGGCGAGGAGAGCGAGCGGAGCGACCGATCCTCGTGTCGCCCAACCTCACGGAGCCGTGGCGCAAGCTTCGGCGGAGTTGCCACTTTCGCCAGCGGCGCTGGTGGCCACGACCACATAGCAGTACGGCGTGCCGCTGGTGACCGCGGGATCGATCGCGCTGGTGGCGTTGCTGCCGGCGATCGGCACGCTGTAGGGACCGCCGCTGGCCCCGCGCTTGACGAGGTAACCGGTGGCCCCGGCCGAGGGCGTCCATGAAACGTTCACCTGGGCGGCGCCGCCAGCCGCAGTTACGCCGACGGGCGGGGCTGGCGGCGCCGTGGCCCCAGCGCCCGACGGCGTAAAGGCGTTGTCGTTGGTGATCAGCAATCGGTCCAGCTTGGCCCCGTCCTCCCGGTAGGCGACCTGCAAGAGATGGTCACCGGCGGCCAGGCCAAGCTGGACCAGCTGGTTCGAATGGCCAGAGTCGTGCGCCGAGGTCCAGTGCCAGGCGGACCCGGGCGCGATGTCGTTCCACATGATCGGTGTACCGCCGTCCACGATCAGCCAGAAGGAATCGTCGTTGGTGGTCGGCGCGATCACGCGCCCCCAGATCTTGAACGTCCCCGCCGCGGCCAGCGTGAACGGGAACGTGGCCCGGCCCATGGTCGGAGCGCTGGTCGGACTATTGTTGCCAGCCGCCACCGTGACGTACTTGCCGCCCACCGCGTTGCCGTCGCTGGCGATCTGCACAGGCGGCGTGAGGCGGGCGCTCTCCGCTTCGCGCCAGAGGGACTGCGGAGAAAAACCGAGCACCTGCTTGACCGCGATGTTGTCGACCGCGACAACGCCGCTGACGTCGAGGCGCCACTTGTCCATGTACTGGCGGGGTCGCACCAACCTCACGCTCGATTGGCTGAGATACGACTCCAGGGCCGAGTCGGAAAACGCGCTGGTGCCAGCCAGGAACGCGCCCGACAGGCCATCCCAGTGCACCGGCAGGTACGCTTTGGGCTTGATCACCGGAAGAACCAATTGCGCCACTGATTTTCCCCCGCTACCGATCCACAGATCGACCGACGTGAGTCCGGCGTCGCTCATTGCCGCCTTGAGGTTATCCAGAGGCGCACCGTAATTGACCCCATCGAGCACGATGGGAACGCTGAGGTCCGTCGGGCTGGCCGAGTTTTGGTAGAACCAACTGAAGCGGCCCTGTGGCCCGTCGACGGTGAATAGAAATCCGCGCCCGCCGCCGCCGTTGGGAAAATCCTCCGCCACACCGGCGTGCAGGCCCCCCGTCACCGGGTCGGGAATGGGAACGTCCTTCAGCTCGACGGGGTTGTGTTGCTCCGGATTGCTGGTGGGATCGCCGCTGTGGTTCCAGCGGACCACTCTCATGGTGACCCCATCGGCGAGCGCGATCCGTTCGCCGCCGAAAATGGGCGTGCAGCGCTCGGCAGGGAGGTTCTGCGCCAGGACCTGGTAGCAGGTGGTCTTCGAGCCGAAGATCGGCGCGCCGGTCATGCTCGACCAGGTCGCCGTATCGAACGTATGGTCAAAGTGGCTGTGGCCGGTGAGCAGAAGGTTCACCGCCGTCGCGCCGCCCAGCGCATCGCGAACGCGGGCGACCATGGGCAGGTCGGGTTTGAAGGCGTGGTGGGTATGAGCCAAGCCGCCGCCGCCCCCATAAAACTCGCTCGCCGGGATGCGGGTAAAATAGCCGTCGGTGAGGATCTTCAAGGACCCCAGCTGGTAATACACGTTCGAGATGGACATCCACGTGATGTCCACGAACGCGGGCCCGACGGCTGTGACAGTGGCAGCCTCGGAGACGGACGCGATTTCGGGGCTCGTTGCCGGCGCATCATCGGTACAGCTGCCGGTGGCCACCAGTACGAACAACAGTGGCAGGCCGCGCGCCCATCGAACTCTGGCTGTCTTTCGGTCCGTCAAAGGTCACCTCTCATCCGTCCCCGTTCCGATCAGTTCGGAAATAACAAACCTTCAGGGACCAAACGAGCGGCGCCGCTGATCTTCACTGCGAAATCGCAAATTCCGGGTTGGGCGGCCGCGCGACGATCAGGCGTCGACTTCCCACAGACCTGGATATCTCCGGACGAACCCACTCTGATCGACTTCGAGAAGCGCCGCATAGGTGAAGCGCGGGGCCTGGTACCAATACGTGGTCTCCGATCGCCGTTCATAGCGTTGGACGAGAATGTCGAGAGTACCTGTCGACACGTCCAACCAGGCGGCTGGTGCGTCCGCGGCCTGACCACAATCCAGCGCCAGTCGCCGGAGTTGCAGGAGATTCGTCGAAGGAGTGAAGCCAAAATCGAGATCCATGCAGTCACGAACACCGGGTACGTCCTCGTCGTTCAGTGTCCAGCCTCCCGCCGCTGTTCGCTCGATAGAGAACGCGACGCTCCGCTCCCCGATCCAACCCCGGACATGACCGCTCTGCGCGCGCCACGAAACGTCGCAGGTTGCAGCGTACGTCAAACGAGCTGGCCGTCCGCCAAGCCCGAACACGGCCGCACCGTCAATCTGCCAGCCGGAGCCGTGCTGCTCGATCCGACACGCGTCGTGCCCCGGACTATCGAGCCGTCGCCAGAGAATTGAACCGACCGTCATGCAAGGCTTCCGTGTCCGGCGAGGATACTGGCGTTCAGCGATGGATGCGACGGGGAGCGCGCGACCCTTGACACTCGTCGACCCTGACGGGAAATTGCCGCTCAGAACGGAGACAAGAATGCGTTGGTATCACTATTTGGCGTATTTTTTTGGCGGGGCCTTCCTGGCGAACACGCTCCCGCATCTTGGGAACGGAATCTCGGGGCACCCGTTCCAGACCCCATTCGCATCGCCGCCGGGGGAAGGCCTGTCGTCGTCGACGGTCAATGTCCTGTGGGGCCTGTTCAATCTGGCCATCGGCTACCTGCTGGTCTGTCGGGTTGGAAAATTCGATCTGCGGAACACCAGGCAGGTGGTCGTCCTCGGTGCCGGCGTCGTAGCCCTCTCCCTCATGGCTGCCCGTGGCTTTGGTCGGTTCCACGGAGGTCTATGAGCTGACCTGCGCCTTCCAGCACAAAGAGGCCGCAGCAGGAACGTGGCCCAGACGTCGCTCGGTCTTCGCACGATCGCTTGACGGTCTTGCTGCGTGCAGCGGGGTACGGTAACGCGGGAATGCCCCCGGCCTCCACGATTCGTTCGACGATCATCGTCGCGTATTTGGGTGAATCCCGTCCGATGAAGTCTCGAATGGCCTGGAGATCGTCGTTGGCTTGCGGCGCCCACCTGATCGGACCCACCCCAGAAATCACTTCTTGACGTCCTCATGAGGAACCGTCTCGCCGGACTCCGATTGTTCCAACCCCGCTCGAACTTCGCTAGAAAATACAAGCGCTCCATGGCGTCCTCAACCGTAGCGTTCCTCGGGCAAGGTGTTCGACGGTCTCGACGACCTTCGGCTTCAGACCTGTTGAACCTATGCCCAGAAGACGTCTCGCCCACCACTGATCCGGCGCTCGCCGGCCCACGATTTGACGTTCAGCTGTGGGCAGCAGGAGGGTCGCGTTGGGCAGGGACATCAGTTCAGCGGTTTTGCTTCCCAATGATCAGCAACCTTCGCGACCGCTTCGCAATCGCAGTATCCCCCGCTTTCCTCAAGCCACTGGAGGCGCTTGTCGCTGGGTGATCCACGTCTTGGTGGCCTTCAATGAGTGATCACATCCGTCTCGCGCAACTGCCGAAGAGACGTGTGAGATTCAGCGGCGAGTGCCCGTACGAGCGTAGCGAGGAAGGACGATCGGCCGCTGCAATGCTTTGCTAGGCCGCGTCCTTCGTTCCAACAGGACAGGTCAAGGCCATGAATCGATCACCGAACTCGCCCATTTTTACCATATGCGATTGAAGGCGTTTGGAATCTACTGCATCGGCGTCGAACCGACCAATCGCGCCAAATACCAACAAACAATCCTCCGCGAAATTGTGCTGGACGGAGCTGAACCTTCCGTTCAGCGGATCAAGAGTCAGCGGAAACGATTGCGTGTGCTTGGCATAGTACGCGAGCTTTTGCAGGTCGTCCTCAAACACGGGATACCCGTGAGGTACAAATTTGAGCTCGACAGCGGCGACAACCTTTCCCGCCTCGATAACAAGAATGTCCGGAATTGCACGAATTGCAGCCATTTCGAAACCAGCCTCGCAGAGAACGGTGCGATCAGGCACCGCATCCTGCAGGAATCTGAAGAAGAACGCCTGCATGGTTCGTTCTGAATTGATACGCCCGTTCCTATATTGGCCGCAGACCATCTCCCAGGATTCCCAGATCGCATTCTTCATAGCAAAATACCCCCACGGTTTCGGAATCACGACCTCGAGGTAGGGAACGAGGCCATCACGTCCAAGAAACATACGGCGCAGATCGTCCGGTGCCGAACACTCTTCGCACCAACCGCAGTCCGGTCGACACGCCGAACATCCGATGAAGCCACAAGACGGACAAACGTAGAGGCAGTCGTCGTCCATCGAGATCGGCGAGCCGCAGGTCGAACATCCACTGTTCGCCGTCGAGATACTCCCAGTTGGGAAGTCACACCCTAGCACGACCGTATTATGCCGGCGTCGGTCAAGCCCGGCAAGCGCCTAGCAGTACTGGAATTCGCCAGCGGCTGCAGCCCGTCCGCTGCAATTCCGGTTAGCCGGCGGGATCGACATTCCAGTGTCCGCGCTCCAACACTGATCTTGCCACACCGCCACACCCAGGACAGAGCGAGGCACCGCTCACTCCTTCTCTCGCGAGTAGACGCATGAGATACGGTGATTGTCGGTTCGAAAAGGGTGAACTTTTTGAATCCAAGCGCTTCCTAAACGTTCCGCAACTTCAACATCGAGACCGCTAGCCGCGACCGGATCACCCCCTCCATTCGTCGAGATCGCTTTTAACGTAAATACTCCACGCTGCGCGCGTAGGTTTGGAATGCACGCGGTCGCCAAGGAAACGATAGGAAAAGCCAGTCTTGGCCGTCGGGGTGAAAGCGGTTTTGTCGCCGCGACCATTGCTGCACTGGTCAAATAACAGGGGCGCGACGGTCTTGCCGATGACGGCAGCGCAGGCGCCGGCTGATCAGTGCAATCGAACCGGGCCGGATCCGCGGCGTTGTCAGTGCGTGAGATACTTGGCAGAGTCTGATCATTGGCGATGGCTTTCCTCTCCACATGAACGCCCACGTCCTCATCGCGGACGGAGACCAGGCGATGGCCGAGAACATCGCCGCGACAGTGCAAACACTGGGCGCCCACACCACCATCGTGGCCGATCGACAGAACGCCCTGGCCCGGGCCACAAAGACTCGGTTCGACGTCGCCCTGATCGACGTGACGCTGCCCGACGGCGACGGCGTCTCCTTGCTCGATCCGCTGCGCGCGCTGTCGGCGTCCACGCAGATGGTGCTCCTCTGCGGCAACCCCAGCCTGGAGGGGGCGATGGCCGCGCTGCGGGCCGGCGCCCTGGCCTACGTACACAAGCCATTTTCGTCATCCGACCTGCTGGAGATCGTCCGCCGCGCTTGCGCCCAGGCGGCGCGATATCGGGAAGCAGAAAGTCTGCGCCTCGAGCTTGAGCTGTCCGAGCGCCGCTGGGAGCTGGTCGAATCGATGCCGTCATTCGCGTTGGCGCTGGACGAGATGGGGCGAATCACCACCTGGAATCGCCAGCTGGAGCAGGTGACCGGCCTTTCTCGTGAAGAGATGTTGGGGACGCCGGGCGCTGCCCTGGTCGGCTACGGTGAAGCACCGCAGGCGCTGCCGGTGAAAGGGGGCGGCGAACGCCAGGTGCGCTGGCGCCACGCCGAAGTTCAGGGACGGAGCGGCGAGCCCATGATCTATGCCGTCGGTATCGACGTCACCGACGAGCAAGAGAT
The DNA here is from genome assembly GCA_036268875.1 of Polyangia bacterium. Classification (GTDB taxonomy): domain Bacteria; phylum Myxococcota_A; class Polyangia; order Fen-1088; family Fen-1088; genus DATKEU01. The sequence continues at coordinate 174,067 of DATATI010000034.1, forward strand.
GTTGCGCCGCACGGCGCGGGCCGAGCGCCTGGCCGCGGTCGGCACCATGGCCGCCGGGCTGGCGCACGAGGTTCGCAACCCGCTCAACTCGGCCTCGCTGCAACTCACGTTGCTCGCGCGGAGCCTGACCGACGGGGAAGGCCCGGAGAGCACGCTGCCGATCACTCTCATCATCAAAAGCGAGATCGAGCGCCTGGAGAGGTTGGTGAGGGACTTCCTGGCGTTCGCCCAGCCAAGACCCATCGAACGGCACCCGGTCGACGTCCGCAAGCTCCTGACCGCCGTCGTGACGCTGATCCGTCCGGAAACCGACGCTGCCAACGTGCGCGTGGACCAGGAACTGGATCCCTATCTGCCGCCCGTGATCGGAGACCCCGCCCGCTTGCGACAGGTGTTTTTGAATCTGACCCGAAACGCCTCCGAGGCCATGCACGCCAAGGGTGGCGGCTTGCTGACCATCCGCACCCGCAGCGTCGATGCCGCCGTCGAGATCGACGTCGAGGACGATGGCCCTGGATTCGCCGAGGATCTGCCGGTGTTCGACGCTTTCTTCACCACCAAGCCGCACGGCACGGGCCTTGGTCTATCGCTGGTTCACCGCATCGTCACCGACCATGGAGGCGCGATTCGCGTCCAATCAGAGGCCGGTTGCACTTGCTTTACGCTCACCCTTCCGTGCGCCTAGCCTAGCCTAGCCTGACTCAGGATCGCGGTCAGAGACGGATCGGCGGGCCGACTTCGGAGCACTTTGGTACTCCTGCAGCTTGTAATTGATCTTCCGGACACTGATGTTGAGGATGTCGGCGGCGGCGCCGGTCGCCCCGCCGGTCGACTCGAGGGTCTTGGTGATGGCGTAACGCTCGATCTCCTCCATGGTGGCGCCTGGGATCTCGACGGCGCGCCGGCTCCTGGCGGGGACCAGATTGGGAGGCAGATCGGCGAGCGTGATCTCCGGGCCGTTCGCCACGACCACGCCGCGCTCGACCACGTTCTCGAGCTCGCGCACGTTGCCCGGCCAGTGGTAGTTCGTCAGGAGTTCCAATGCGTCGGCGGAGAAACCACCGATCGCCTTGTCGTTCTCCGCGGTGTACTTGTGCAGGAAGTGGACGGCCAGCAGCGGAACATCCGATGGCCGCTCACGCAGTGCGGGCATGACCAGGTTGATCACGTTCAACCGGTAGAAGAGGTCCTCCCTGAACTTGCCGGCGGCAACCATTTGCGTGAGGTTGCGATTGGTCGCTGCAATGACCCGGACATCGACGCTGATGGTCTCGCTGCCGCCCACCCGCTCGAACTCGCGCTCCTGCAAAAACCGCAGCAGCTTGACCTGCACCGCCGGCGAAATCTCGCCAATCTCGTCGAGGAACAGCGTCCCGCCGTCGGCCCGAAAGAAACGGCCTTCGCGCCGGGCCTGCGCGCCGGTGAAGGCTCCCCGCTCGTATCCGAAAAGCTCACTCTCCAGCAGCGACTCGGCCAGCGCCGCACAGTGCAGCTTGACGAAAGGCCCCTTGTTGCGCGGGCTCCGCTCGTGGATTGCGGCGGCGACCAGCTCCTTGCCGGTGCCAGACTCGCCGGTAATCAGGACGCTGGCGCGGGCGCGAGCGATCTGGGCGATGGTCTTGAACACCGCTTGCATCAGGACGGCATTGCCCACCAGATTCTCGAACGGATTGCGTTCCACCAAGCGCGCCCGCAACTGTTTGGTATCGGTGCGGATCCGGCGCTGCTCCATCTCGCGCTCCAGGACCGCCGACAGCTCGCCCATGTTGATGGGCTTGGTCAGGTAATCGCAGGCGCCGGCCCGCATGGCGCCGACCGCTGTCTCGACGACACCGTAGGCAGTCATGATGATGACGGCAGTCTCGGGGTCGTGCTCGCGCACCCGAGAGAGAAGCTCGATGCCGTTCATCCCCGGCATCATGAGATCGGTCAGCACCACGTCGGGGGCAAACTCCTCCAGCTTGCCCAGAGCCTTGAATCCGTCGGCCGCGGACTCGACGGCATACCGTTCGCCGCGGAGCAGTTTGACCAGCGCGATGCGCGCATTGGCCTCATCGTCGGCGATCAAGACGCGTCCCCGGGTGTCCAAGCTCTCCTTCCAGCTTGGCTTGTCTGCAAGGATTGCACCCAGCTCGCACCCCTCAAATCCGGCTGATAACTTCAATGATTCCGCCTTTGGTAACCCGAAGAGACGCCCCGATCTGCGCGGCGAAACAACCATTGTTGTCCCCCAAGCAACAGGTCGGTCGGGCTTGGCCCCTGATGGCCGCCGCCAGCGGCGCTCATGGGCAGGCCTGTCGCTTGGCGCCGAGGTTGCGGTCCTTGATCAGCGTACTGAACCGCAGTCTCTTGGCGCGCGGGCAGATCACCGCGGCAGCGGGCAAGACATACTCGACGTTGAACACCGCTTTGCCGGCAGCAATGAAGGGCAAGAGGCGGTCGCACTCGTTTTCGGCGAAACACTCTTCGTTCAAGGCCCAGTCGAACACGCCGACCAGCGATGGGATCTGATCGAGGTCGTTCTTCAAACCGACCGACAGGCCGCGGGCGTGAGCGTGATTGGCCAGCAGCAGGTTGTAACGAAGCTGGTCGGCGGCGGTCAGCGGAAATCCCGTGTCGTTGCTGTACCCATCGACGTTGTCCAACTCGATTCCGTCAAAGCCCTTGGCCCGACACAGATCCATCCGTGCGTCCATGATCGATGCCAGCTGTTCCATCTGTCGAATGTCCAGCCAGCTTTCCCCGGGCCAACCCACCAGCGGTTTTCCCTTCAAGGCCGCGGGGAAGCGCGGGGCGTCCGGCCGCCAGTTCTCGAACGAACCAGCGTTGACGTAACAGACGGCGATTCGTCCCCGCTGGTGCAGCGCCGCCACGGTGGTCGCCGGCACGTCGAACAGATCGACGTCGAACATGACGGCGTCAACAGTGAGATCGATGGTGCCGCTCAGCTGCCATTGCCAGGACAGACCCGGCGCCGGCTTCCAGCCGGCCACCGGTTCGGCCGCCTGGGCAACCAGCGCGGCCGAAAAGAGCCCCAGACCAAACCCAACCGATCGTCGTTGCACGATTGCCGATCCTCACTCGACGGTCACGCTCTTGGCCAGGTTGCGTGGCTGGTCGACGTCGTTGCCGCGCGCCACCGCCACCGCATAGCTCAAGAGCTGCAGCGGTAAAACCGTGAGGAGCGGCTGCAGCAGGGGCGGCGCCTCCGGGATCCACAGCACGTGCTGGCACTGCTCTTCGATCTGGCGATCGCCGACGGTGGCGACGGCGATGATCGCCGCCTGGCGCGCGCGCACCTCGGCCAGGTTCGACAGCACCTTCTCGTAGCTTGGACCCTGGGGCGCGATCACCACCACCGGCAAGCCGTCGTCGATGAGGGCGATCGGCCCGTGCTTCATCTCGCCGGCGGGATAGCCCTCGGCGTGAATGTACGAGATCTCTTTCAGCTTCAACGCGCCTTCCAGGGCGATGGGATAGTTGGTCCCGCGCCCCAGAAAAAGCACGTCGCGAACGCCGGCAAATCGACCGGTGAGCTGCTCCAGGTCCGCCAGCCCAGCCAGCGCTGCTTCCATGTCGGTGGCGATGCGGGCTAGCCCCGTGGCCAGGGCGCGTGCCCTGTTCACGCCGCTGCCGCCGCGACCCCACCGGCTGGTGCGCCGGCCCATGTGTACGGCCACCAGCGCCAGCGCCGCCAGCTGCGAGGTGAACGCCTTGGTCGAGGCCACGCCGATCTCCAGGCCCGCGCGCGTGTACAGCGCGCCGTCGGAGGCGCGAGGAATGGCCGACCCGACCACGTTCGAGATGGCCAGCACCCGCGCGCCTTGAGCGCGCGCCTCTTTGACGGCCGCCAGGGTGTCGGCGGTCTCGCCGCTTTGACTGATGGCGATCACCAGATCGCTCGGCTCCAGCACGGACTCGCGGTAGCGAAACTCGCTGGCCACGTCCACTTCGCAGGGAATGCGCGCGGTCGATTCGATCATGAACTTGCCGACCAGCCCGGCGTGGTACGAGGTGCCGCAAGCGAGCAGCACCACGCGCCGCACCTGCTTCGGATCGATGACGAAACCGTCCAGGTCAGCGTCGCCTTGCTCGACCAGCAGCCGCCCACGCAAAGTGTCCGCCACCGCCCGCGGCTGCTCGTCGATCTCTTTGCGCATGAAGTGCGGATAGCCGCCTTTTTCGGCCTGGGCGGCGTCCCAGACGACGGTCTCCGGGGCTCGCGTGATGGGGGCGCCGTCGAGCGACGACAACCGAACACCGGTGCGCGTCAGCTCGGCGATCTCGCCGTCCTCCAGGAACATCACTTGGCGCGTGTGCTCGATGAGCGCGGGGACGTCGGAGGCGATGAACATCTCACCGTCGCCCAGCCCCACCACCAGCGGCGACGCCTTCTTCGCCGCGACGACGCACTGTTTGTCGTCGTCCGAAAGCACCACCAGCGCATACGTACCGCGCAAGAGGGCCAGCGCCCGGCGCACCGCCTCGACCAAGTTGGGAGCACCGCCGGCCAGCGCCTCGTCGACCAGGTGGGCGACGATCTCGGTGTCGGTCTGCGACAAGAAATGCCGGCCGGCGTTTTCCAGGCGGCGGCGCAGCTCGATGTGGTTTTCGATGATGCCGTTGTGCACGACGGAGATGGGCCCGACCTTGTGCGGGTGGGCGTTCTCGACGGAAGGACGGCCGTGGGTCGCCCACCGCGTGTGGCCGATTCCCATGTTGCCGTGCAGTCCGTGCGCCGCCACCCGCACTTCCAAGTTGGCCAGCTTGCCCCGGCAGCGCACCACCTCGGCCGGACCGCCGTTGGCCACCGCGACACCCGCCGAATCATAGCCCCGGTACTCGAGGTGGCGGAGACCACTGATCAGGATCGGCGCCGCCTCACGATCGCCCACGTAGCCGACGATGCCGCACACGTTCAGAATCTCCTTCCACGCGAACCCCGACCACGAATCACCAGCCACGCGCCCAGGGCCAGCGCCAGGCCCAGCCCGAACGGTTGCGGCGCCTCACCAGCGACGGTGCAGCCGCTGCCGGAGGCGACCTTCGTCGGGCCGACCGTGCCTGGCGTCGCCGATACGTCGGCCGCGCCGGTATCAGGAGAGGCTCCGCTGTCGGGGCGGGCGCCGATGGTTCCGGAGCCGCCCATGCCGCCCACACCAAAGGGGATGCCACTGTTCCCGCCCGAGCCGTCGCCCGGCACCGTCCCGGGAAGTCCGCCCGTTCCACCGGTCGCGCCGCCCGAGCCAGAGGCCATCTGACCGCCTGAGCCGCTCGCGCCACCTGAGCCCATTGCCCCGCCCGAGCCCATGGCGGGTGCACCGCCTGAGCCAGAAACTGGTGCGCCGCCGCTGCCGCTGGCGCCGCCCGTACCTGCGCCCGGATCACCACCCGCGTTTCCACCGGAGCCGGCCGCCACTGCGCCACCGCTGCCCGTCGCGCCGCCGGAGCCCATCACCACCGCCGGTGCGCCACCGCTGCCCGTCGCGCCGCCGGAACCCATCACCACCACCGGTGCGCCGCCGCTGCCGATCGCGCCACCGGTGCCGTCAACCATGGCGCCACCAGTGCCCGTCGCGCCGCCGGAACCCATCACCACCACCGGTGCGCCGCCGCTGCCGATCGCGCCGCCGATGCCGCCTGCACCGATCGGGATGCCACTGTTCGCGCCCGCGCCGTCACCCGGCACCGTCGTGGGCCCCCCTCCCGTTCCACCGGTCGCGTCGCCTGAGCCGGGCGCCATCTGACCACCGGTGCCGACGGCGCCGCCGGTGCCTTCTGCCTCCGCGCCGCCAGTGCCCGTCGCGCCGCCGGAACCCATCACCGGTGCGCCACCGCTGCCGACGGCTCCGCCGGTGCCTTCGACGATCGCGCCGCCGCTGCCCGTCGCGCCGCCCGAGCCGCCAACATCGGCGCCTGCATCGGTTCCACCGGCATCAACCGCGGCTGCGCCTCCGGTCCCGGCGTCGGGCGCGCCCGCATCAGCCATCGCGCCTCCGGTTCCCGCGTCGCTGCCACCGGCGCCGCCGCTGCCGTCGTTGCAGCCAACCAGCGAGAACGTCGCGTCTTGTCCGGCCGCCAGCGGAACGTACGAGATACGACGACCGGCGTAGGTCTCCGCCGTGGGGGTGCACAACCCCGTCACCGGGACCGTGACGGCGGCCGTGGCGTGGACGGTGATCGTCGATCCCGGTCCGATCGATGCGGTCACACCAGCGGCGTTGAACTGCATGCGATCGGTAATGTGGCCGCCGATCTGTTCCATGGTGGGGCTCATGATCGGCAGTCGCGACAGCGCCCCGAACTTGGTGAACGCGCTGTCGTGCAAGTCGGACAGCAAGCTGTGGCCACCGCTGTAACTGCGGGTGTTGGCCTGGTGAAACATCCACGGGTCGTTCTCGCCGCGGAGCAAATAGGTCAAAAGCAGATCGCTCTCGAAGTCCTGGATCTCCGCGACGGTGAGGTCGCGGCCCCAGTACGCGTGGTAAAGCGCGTTGTACTCGTTCGCCCATTCATCCGGCGTCGAGACGTTGTAAAAAAGGTTGGTGGGCCGGCGCGGGATGATCAATATGTCCGGCTGCAGCGGATTCCAGAGCCCGGCCTTGGGCGTCGGGTTGTTGTAGCCGGCCACCGACGTGTCCCCGACGAGAAAGCGAATGCCGGCGTCGTGCGCGGCGAGCATGGCCGCCGGGTTGGTCAACCCGGAAACCCCCGGGGTGACGATGTTGCGAAGATCGAACGGTTCAAGGCCCAGCTTGGCGATCAGTTTGTCGTTGCGCACGAACTCGTTCAGCGCCTGGGAGTAGCTGCCGGCCCACAGGTCACCTGGATCTGGCGGCGGCGTCGAATCGAGATAGGCGTGATCCCAGGTGTGGCTGATCCATTTGAACGCCGGGCCCAGCACCTGCGCGCGCGCCGTCAGCGGATCGCCGGGGATCTCGGCCGAACCTTGCCCGTTGAGCGCCCAATCGACGCGAAAGTCCGGGGTCGACGGATGCGAGCGCACCGTCTCTTGCCAGTCGCTGACGTTCTGCATGTCGTCCGCCGAAATTCGATAGCCGGCGGGATCGCCGAGGTAAGTCTCCGTCGACAGAAACAGGTCGTCGATCTGGGTGTCGTCATAGATGTGCCGTTCGCCGACGTAGACGCCGCGGGTCACCCAGGTCACGACGTCGGGCAGCAGCGCCAGCGAGTGCACGAGGCTGGGGCTCTGCGCGAAGGTGAGGACCAGGGTCTCGCGGTTGGCGCCGTGCTCGCGAATGGCGGCCAAGATGTTTCCGTTGGCGTCAACCAGCAGCGGCTCCGTCGCCGCGTCGGTGGCGACGGCCGGGTAGGCCCAGGCCTGCTTGATGGTCACGCCGGCGTCGCAGTTGAGTTCGCTGAACACCTGGACGCCCAGCGGGGTGCAGCTGGCGGGCAGCGGCGTCATCGACGTGTCGATCCCGGCGAGCGGCGTTATCCCGTAGGCCGTCGCTTCGGGATAGGTGTAAAGCGCCGCGCGCCGGACGACAAAGCGTGTCTCGTAGTCGGACAGCACCGTCCATTCATCGACGGAGAAGGCGCTGGTGGTGTTCGATGCCAGGTTCCCGAGGTCGAGGATCACGCCGTAATAAAGTCCGTGGCTGCCGGTGGCCAGGCGGTCGGCGGTCAGCGGCGGCTCGGTGGCGGCGTTGAAGACGTCGAACGGCGTTCCGAGGTATTGCAAGTTCTCGACGATCGCCAGATACGCCGGGTCGGTGCCATCGGCCGTGATCACCAAGAGGCGGGCATCAACGCTGGTCGCTTCGCCCGTGGTCGGCGCTGGCGCAGGCGTGGGGTCAATCGTCAGCATCGATTGCTGTTGGCGGGTCTGATAGGCGGTCGGCGCCAGCGGGCCGCGCGCCAGTTCGTGGCCAGTCGGTGCGATGCCCGACGGCGTCCGCTCATCGCATCCCAGCAGGCAGGTGGTCGCCAAACCCAGGCCGCCCACTAAAATGCTTGTTACCTTCTGCCTAAACATGATCCCTTCCTTTCAATTGACGCGAGGGGCACTGGCCATCGACTGACTGCCCACTTCTCGGCTGAAGTGAGAGCACCCGCCGTGCCATCGGCTCGATCCCTGCCGCGCTCGGACGGCGCGACGCGTGTCTATCATTAGATCAGTCGCATTCTTGCAAAGGTCGGCTAGCCACCCAGGTGTGGGATGGCTGCGGTCAAATGCGCACTTCTAGCTCTGCAACAGAAATTACAGGCCAGAATTGCGCAGTTCGGTGGTCCCCGGCTGCCTGACCGCCCGAATTCTCGTGAGGCACGGCGGTTGCTAGTTCAGCGGTCCAAGATGCGACGAGTTGAGTTTGTTCGATTCGCACTTCGCCGCTGGGCCTTACCAATCGCATTCGCTTCGCTGCTGGCGTCGGCGACGTCGCGCGCCGAGACCCCTCCCGCCGCAACGCGCCCGACCGAGGAGGAGGTGGACCGGGGTCGCGACGCTCGGACCGCCGCCACGATCGCCCTTGGCGAGGGCGCCTTCGATCGGGCCGCCACACTGTTAGCGCAAGCGAACACCCTCGCCCGCCACCAATCTGATCCTGAGCTGCACTATCTGCGCAGTGAGGTGCTCTTCGCGCTGGAGCGGGACGACGAAGCGGACAACGAGCTGCGCATCGCCGAACACGAGATCGGACCGGCGCCGACTGAGAGGATGCCCAAGCTGTGGCTCGGCCGCATCTACGCTCGTCGCGGGGAACTCCAGCGCGCCGACCTGATTTACGAAACGCTTTGGCCGTCCCCGCCCGCGGTGGACGCCGAGGTGGCGATCTGCCAGGCCGAATCGCACCTGCTTCGTCACGACTGGCTGGGAGGCCGGCAGGTTCTGGAACGACTGCTGGCGCGCGATCCGCACAATGTCCGCGCCCGCGAGGTCCTGGCGTGGGCGCTGGAGGCGAGCGGCGATCTCGACCATGAACTGTCGCTGCGCTCCGGCCTGGCAGCGGAGCGTCCCACCATCACGAGCTTCTTGGCCTGGGCCCGCGCTTTGGAACGAGCGGGCGACTTTCGCGGCGCCCGCGATCTCTATGAAAGCGCCATCACTGCGGAGGCGGGACAGCGCGACGATACGCTGGCCATCTCGCTGGCGCGTGTCCGCTATCGCACCACACCCGAAGTCAGCGCCAGCGTCATCGCCCGCCGCGATCCGCAGGCCGACGCGCTTCGCCTGCAAGCCGGCGTCGCCGTGCCGTTCGGCTCGCGTCAGGTCGCCTCGCTGGTGGGCTGGCACGAAACGTCGTCGGGCCAGGTGCTGCGCGGGGGGACGTTGGTCAATGGTGGAGGCGCCTCCACCGGTGTCCGCGCCGGTCTGATCCTGGGCACCAGCCAGGGCGCGTGGTGGCTGGTGGCGGGCGATCTGGGCCAGATCTCTGCGGCTTCGCGTGCGCCCGCTACCGACGCGTCGGTTGATCGCCTGCGCCTCGGCGCCAGCAGCGAGCTGACGTTGCCGTTGCTGGGCCATGCCGAAGTGCACCTGCGCGGCGAGCTGAACCAGCCCTGGAACGACGCCGCCGTGACCGTCTCCGAAGGCGGCAGCACGAACAGCGCCGGCGGCGAGGTGTTCGCCTACCCGACCTCGCGACGCATGATTCTGGTGCTGGCCGGCCAGTGGCGGCAGTTTCGCCTGACCCCCGGGGTTGCGCAGGAAGATCCCGTTTCCACGCAGCGAAATCTGATCGGCGGCGCCGACCTGGTCCTCTGGAGCAACCCGGAGCAGCTGTTGCGGGTAGAGGCACTTGACGATCGCATGGTGTCTCGCTCGTCGTTCAGCGACGCCGCCATCTTGAGTTACCGCCACCAGGAAATGTGGGGCGACTCGACGTCCGATTTCTTGTCGCGCATCGTGCTGGCGCCGCGGGCGCGCGTGGACCTGGCGACGGCCACCGTGCGCAAGGTGCTGGCCGCCCAGCAAGCCGGCCTCGAACTGCGCGGCGGGTTTGGTTACGACAACGCCCGCAGCGCCACCTTGTACAGCGTGGGCGCGGTGGCGACCGTCGCGCTGTCCTGGTCCACCAAGCTGCTGGTCAACTACGAGCTCGTGAAGGAAACGACCACCGGCTTTACCGGGACCCGCCAGACGGGATGGGTGGCTTTCCATGCGGACCTCTGAGCTTCGCAGCACCAGCATGGAAGCGCTGGGGGTGGGCTGCATTGGTGTGGGATTGGCGCTCCTGATCTCGCCCGCTGACGCGGCCTTGAGCGCGCGGGGTCCGCACGTCGCCTGGATCGCGGTCATTCTGATGGCGGCCCGCTATGGCACCGAGGGACTGTTGCTGGCGCTGCCGCTGGTGTGGGGACCGCTGTTGGCAGCGGCCGCTTTTCTGAATGCCTTCGGGGCGCTGACCGCGCGGTTCGATCGCGCCGACGATCTGGCCGGGCTGGCGGCCGCGGTGTTGGTCGGCTGGGTTGCCTCGACGCACGAACGGCGTCACGGCGATCTGACGACCAAGCTGGAAGTCTCGCGCCAGCGCAGCGTCGCCCAGCAATCGCTGCTGGATGAATTCGAGGAGGCGTTCCTGGGACTGTGCGGGCGCGCCGATCGACTGGAGCTGTCGCTGAGCTTTCTACGCGACGTGGCCGCGCGCATCGAGGGAGATGATCCGGAAGCCGCAGCCGAGGCCACTTTGGATCTGGCTCTGGCGCGGCTGGGGGCGCGCGCCGGTTTGGTGCAACGGTTGAGCGACGACGTGGGCAGAAGTCCGCTGGCCGCGGCTGGTGCGTGGTCGACCGGCGGCGGGGCGGCAGATCTGAGCGGCGACCACGCGGTGATGGCCGCCATCCGCACGCGCCTGCCGGTGCGTGCCGGCGACCTGGCCGACGCCTCTGCGTCGGATGCGGATCTCGTGGTGCCGCTGCTGGACGCTGCCTCCGTGCTGATCGGCGTGCTGGCGGTTCGCGGTGTTCCCCAGGGGGGCACCAGCCCGGCCGCGCTGCAGGACCTGACAGTGATGGGTGGTTGGCTGTCGGCCGCTCTCTGTCGGGCTGACCGCACCCAGGCCGCCAGCGACGGGCGCCAGATCGACGACGGCTTCGACAGCGAGCGGATTTCATCGGTGCCGGAATACTTCGAGATCACGTTCCTGCATCCGGGGTTCGCGCCTGCGCTTGCTGGTTGTCAGGATGGTGCATCGTCATGATCGACGCGCGCACAGGGACGAGACAGCGAGCGCCGGAACGTCGAATGGCCAGCCGCGCATCGCGCGGGCCCGAGGCGCCCGGGTTTTCCGCGCGGCCCCCGCTGCCCATCTTGACGCTGGCTCTTTGCGCGGGGATCGATCTTGGCGCGCTGGCCTTGCCGGTGCTGGCGGGAAGCGCGCTGCCCTTCTTGCTGGGAGCAACCGCGCTGCACGCCCTGGCGGCGTTGACCATCGTCCTTTTGCGAAAGCGTCTGCCCGGCAGCGGGTGCACACTGGCGGTGGCGTTGATCCTGACCTTGCCGGTGGTCGGCGTGGTGCTGGTGGCCCTGGCCTTGGGCACCACCCCTCAAGCAGCGCTGAACGAGCTGGCGCCCGTGGACGCCGACGAGCGGGAGTTGCCCGATCGGCAACATGTCCGGCGCATCGCCGCGGCCTTGCCGGCGTGCGAGATGCTGATGGCGGCGACGATCGACGATCGACGGGCAACGCTGGCGGCGCTGGCCCGGCGGGGTGACGCCAACGCCGTGTCGTTGTTGCGCTGGGTGATCTCCACCGGCGGTGAGATGGCCGTCGAAGGTGCGCTGGCCTTGGATGAACTGGGCACCGGTTTCGACTCTGCCCTGGCTGCCCTGCGTGATGAGATGGCGGTCGAACCGTCGGAGGCGATCGCCCTCGACGGCGCCATGCTGATCGCCCGCGCCCTGGAGAGCGGGATCGTCGAGCCGACGATGATGGAGGCGCTGGCCACGGAAGCGCGCGGCTATCTGCTCAGCGCCAGCGACAGCACGCGGCAGACTCTGGGGGCGCGCCAAGGCGGCAGCGGCGCCGCGATAGTGAGCGCCCGGCTGGAGCTGGCGGCGATGCAGCCAGCGTCGGCGCTGGCGATTCTGGACCAGGAGCTATCGAACGGGACCCCGAAGGGCGTCGCGGCGGAGGCGATGCGGGCGCTGCGCACAGAGGCGCGGTTGCGCTCGCACACGCCAGTCGAGAACAGCATTCCGAGCACCGCCCTGCCCCGATTTGCTGCGGCGATTTCGAAAGAAGGAGCACTCGATGTCCGTCGCTGAGGTCCGCCCGTTTGCACCGGCGTTTGACGAAGAGGCTTGGTTCCAGGCCGGCGAAGACGCCGAACCAACGGCCGAGCGCGCGGACATTTGCCTGCTGGTGGAAGGGACGTACCCGTTCGTGTCGGGCGGCGTGTCCTCGTGGGTGCACGACATCATCAAGGGTATGCCCGAGAGGACGTTCGACGTGCTCAACATCGGCTCGCACGACGGCTCCTACGGCAAACCTCGCTACACGCTGGCGCCGAACGTGCTGGCGCTGCGTTGCCTTTTCTGCCGCGACCAGGACGCGGCGCTGATCGGCAGCGCCGAGCGCGCCGAGCTGGAGCAACAGATTCGCGCCATCCGCCGCCTCGCCAGCCACGAGGCGCCGTCGCGCGTGTTGCGCGCCCTCCGCCGCTTGCACTTGGAAGACGGCGTTGACGACGCGCTGGTGGCCGATCTGGCGGCGGATGACCTGGACGTATCGACGTTTCTGCACGGCGCCGCCAGCTTCGATTTGCTGGTGGAGATCGGACAGAAGCTGGCGCCGAGCACGTCATTCCTCGATCTTTTCTGGCAGTTCCGCGCCATGCACGTGCCGTTGCTGCGCCTGCTGGCCGCGCCCACTCCCGCCGCTGGCTGCTATCACGCCGTCTCCACCGGCTATGCTGGCTTGCTGGGCGCGGTCTGGGCCTTTCGCACCGGGCGGCCGTTCGCGGTCACCGAGCACGGCATCTACACGCGCGAGCGCGAGATGGAGCTGGCCCGCGCGCAATGGATCCGCGACGACGGCACCCCCGATCGGCTGACCGCGTTCGCGCCGGCACCATCGGCGCTGCGCCAACTGTGGGCCAGGTTCTTCCGCAAGCTGGCGGCGATCGCTTATCACCGGGCCGAGCGCATCGTCACGCTCAGCGAGGTGAACCGCCAAAAGCAGATCAGCGACGGCGCGCCGCCCGCCAAGATCGACATCGTTCCCAACGGCGTCGAGCTGGCCGCCGCTGACGCCACTGCGATCAGCGAAGGCGAGACCGAGCACGAGGTTGCACCGGTGTCTGCGCTTGGCGCCCCGGCGCCTCTGCGGGTGGGCTTCGTCGGCCGGGTGGTGCCGATCAAGGACGTCATCACCTTCATCAAGGCCTGCGATCTGGCCATGCGGCAGACGCCTCTGGACGTGCGCATCATCGGGCCGTTCGACGAAGAGCCGGCCTACGCCGCTCGCTGCCAGGCGCTGGTGAAGACGCTGGGACGGCAGGACAGCATTCGATTCTTGGGCCCCATGCCGGCAGCGCAGATCTACCGGCAGATCGACGTCGTCGCCCTCACCAGCTTCAGCGAAGGTCAGCCGCTGGTGATCCTGGAGGCGTACGCCGCCGGCATCCCCGCCGTCGCCAGCGACGTCGGCGCCTGCCGCGAGATGATCGAGGGACTGCCCGGCGCCGATCGCGCTCTCGGCCCAAGCGGCCTGGTCACGCGGGTGGCCGCCCCGCGCGAGACCGCCGCGGCGCTGGTGAGACTGGCGTCGGACAATTTGCTGCGGCGTCGACTGGGCCGGATCGGACGGCAACGGGTGACCGCCTATTATCAGCGGCGCGAAATGCTGCAGAGCTATCGCGAACTTTATCGACGGATGGTGGAGACAACATGGCCGGCATAGGGTGGAAGCTGCAACGAATGATCGATCGCGGCTCGCTGGCGTCGACCATCGGGGCCTACATGACCGGGGTGGCGGTGACGTCAGCGCCGTGGCTGTTGACCACCGCGGTGCTGACCAGCCTGCGCATCTTGTCGCGCGACCACGGCACACACACCTTCGCCGGCATTGAACGCATCGTCACCTTGATCTACGCACTGACCGTGGTGACGTCGGCGCCGGTGCACGTGGTGGTGTCGCGCTATGCCGCCGATCGACTGTATGAACAGCGGCCTGAACGAATCGCCGCGCCGCTGTGGCGCGCGTTGGCTCTCACGCTGGTAGGCGCCAGCGTGCTGGGCGCAATCCTGATGGGTATCTTGCGCGTTCCTCTCGCGGTGGGCGTGGCGGGGTCGTTGTTGACCGCGATCGTGGCGGCGGAATGGCTGCTGCTGTCGGTGGGCGGCGGGATGGCCTCGCCGCTGGTGGTGCTGCGCGCGTTCGGGGCGGGCGCGCCACTCAGCATCGGGCTGGCGCTGACCTTCGAACGAACGTTGCAATGGGGACCGGTCGGGTACTTGATCGGCTTTTCGGCGGGACAGCTGCTGACGCTGGCTTTGTTGCTGCGAGCGACGGCGCAGGCGCTGCCGGTCGCCACCGACGAGGGTGCTCGCCTTTGGCCGGCCTTCGCCGAATACCGCCTGCTGGCCCTGGCAGCGTTTGCCTATCACCTGGCGATCTGGGCGGACAAGATCATGGTCTGGATCGTCTCCGGCCCCGCGGTGGCGTCGCTTTATGCCAGCGTGTCGGCCCTGGCCTGGTTCTCGTCGATCCCCGCTTTCGGGTGGATCTATGTCCAGGTGGAAAGCAGCTTTTATCGCCGCTTCCGCACGTTCTATGACGATCTTGAACGGGGCGCGCCGCTGGTTCGCCTGCGCGACGGGGCCGAGCGCGTCGCCGCCGAGAGCACGCGCATCTTGCGCGGCGCCGTGTCCATCCAGGCAACGGTGATGATCATGGTGCTGCTGGCGGCGCCCAGCATCGTGCGCGCGGCGGGTCTGCCGCCCAGCGCCGCCTGGCCGTTCCGGTTGGCGGTGACCGGCGCGGCCATGCAGGTGCTGGCCCTGCTGGAGATCTTGTTCCTTTACTACTTCGATCTGCGGCGCGAGGCGCTGGCGGTGTCTTTGATCCTGCTGGGAGGCGAGGCGGTTTTCGTCGCCGCTGCCCACGGCGTCGGCTGGCCCCCCAGCCTCGGTTATCCCGTCGCCTGCGTCAGTGCCGCCGCTGTTGGTCTGTGGGTGGTGCGGAGCCGCTTGCGAACGCTGCTGGTTGACACGTTCCAGTCGCAACCGTTCGGGCGGGCGGCCTAAAGCGCGATCGAATCGCCGCCACACGCGGCCGCGGAGCCCCCAGACGGTCCTTGCAGACCCGAATGCGGCGCCGTGTTCATGCCTCGCAATTCAATCCGGTTCCGCGACCGGCCGCGGATCGAGGTAAACTGCCCGGGCCATGATTGCGTACAAGGAGCGGGTGCTGGCGGGCGAGTCACGCGCGCGGCGCAAGCCTCCCGGTACTGGCCGAAGGCGTCTTTCAAGTTCAAGCGCAACGACCGCCACGCCTTCCTCGCCGCCACCTCTGGCGGGAGCGCGAGGCGGACCAACTGGGGGACGAGGGCGAACGCCTGGGCCGCTCTGCGCCTGTAGGCGTCTCGGCGATCGATGACCCTGCCCAAAACCGGCACAGCGGCGTTCACGGGACGGCAGCGTCCTGCCGATAGAATACTGGCGCGGCGATTTCTGCCGCCATCGAAAATGCGAACCGCGTCACATTCACCACGGACCTCTCTGTTGTTTCTCGTCATCGTCGCGGCCCTTGGCTGCGGCAGCAACAGGCCGGCCACCGGCGACGTCGGCCTGACCGTTCAAGTGGCCGGCGTCTCTCTGAAGGCAGTCTCGTACAACATGAGCGGGCCGAAGGGTTTCTCGCGTACCGGTTCGCTGGCAGTCAACCAGAGCGCGACGTTGTCCGCGGTTATCTCGTCGCTGCCGGTTGGCACCGGGTTTTCGATCGCCATCAACGCGACGGTCACCGACGGCACCATGCAGTGCGCGGGCTCGGCGACGTTCGCCGTCAGCGCCCGTGCCACCACCGCGGTCACGGTTCCGCTGGTTTGCAAGGCGGCACCGCGCACCGGATCAGTGTTGCCGAACGGTTCACTCAACCTCTGTCCCATGGTGGATGGTGTGGGAACGAACCGGGCTGAGGCGCCGGTTGGCGGCGCCATCATGCTGACGGCAACTGCGCACGACCCCGACGCCGCGCCTGGCCCGCTAGCGTATCAATGGACTGCGACGGGCGGCGGCACGCTGGGCAATGCCACCACCGCCAGCATCATCCTCACCTGCACCAGCCCTGGCCAGGGTACGGTGACCGTCACGATCAGCGACGGCGATTGCGGCGATACGTTTCAGGTTGACGTTCAGTGCACGAGCGGCCCCGACGTGCGCATCAACGAGGTCGAATCGAGCGGCGGTGTCCCCGGCGACTGGGTCGAGCTGTTCAGCACCGGCAGCGCTGCTTTCGACATCTCGGGCTGGAAGCTCACTGACAGCGACGACAGCCACATCTACATCGTTCCGGCAAAGACGGTCCTTGCGCCGGGTGCTTACTTGGTGCTGGAGGAGGCGCAGTTCGTCTTCGGGCTGGGCGCCCCCGATTCGGTGCGGCTCTACGACGCCGCCGGCAATCTGATCGATTCGTACAGCTGGACAGTGCACGCGACCACGACGTACGGCCGCTGCCCGAACGGCACCGGGCCGTTCGTCACCACCGCGTCCAGCACGAAGGGTGGCGCGAACGACTGCGGCACGGGCGGCACTGGCAGTGGCGGCGCCGGCGTCGGCGGCATGGATGGCGGCGCCGGCGGCATGGACGGCGGCGCGGGCGTCTTCCCCTGGCCGGGCACCGACGTGGTGGTCACTGTCGACGATGCCAACACCTTCGGCCCTGACCTGTCCGGGCTGAATTATCAACCCGCGACCGCCGACCAGCCCGCCGTTTTGTGGGCGATCCAGAACGACCCGTCGAGGCTGTATCGCCTGCTCTGGAACGGCACCACGTGGGCCTCCGATCCCGCGAACGGCTGGGGGACGGGCAAGCTGATCCATTATGCCGATGGGACCGGCGGCCCCGATTCAGAAGGGGTGACCAAAGCGGAGTGGACGGACAATGCCATCTACGTCTCCACCGAGCGCGACAACAACAATGGCGCCGTCAGCCGCCTCAGCGTGTTGCGCTACGACACCGCGGCTGCCGGTACAGAGCTGACCGCTACCAACGACTGGAACCTGACCGCCGACCTGCCGGCGGTGGGGCCCAACCTGGGTCTGGAAGCGATAACGTACATCCCGGACAGCGCGCTCATGGCGGGAGGCTTCTTCGATGAGGCGACGAACGCGCCGTACAATCCGGCGAATTATCCGAACCACGGCACGGGGCTTTTCTTCGTGGGCCTGGAGGGCAACGGTTCGATCTACGGCTACGCGCTCGACCACGCCACGAACGCGTTCGTTCGCGTCGCCACGCTGCCCAGCGGCCAGGTATCGATCATGGACCTGGCGTACGATCGCGAGGTTGGTTACCTGTGGGGCTACTGCGACAATACCTGTGGCAACAAGGCGACCGTGTTCCGCCTGGACGAAAACGCGACGTCGCCGACCGTCGGCCGCTTCCAGATCGGGCGCGTCTTCGATCATCCGGCCACACTGCCTGATTCGAACTTCGAGGGGATCACGTTTGCGCCGCAGGCCGAGTGCGTGGCCGGCCAGCGCGCGTTCTACTGGAGCGACGACGATCAGCTGGACGGGCACGCCCTGCGGCGCGGGAGTATCCCCTGCGGCGCTTTCTTCTGATCAAGGCGCTCTTCTGATCAAGGCGCGCACAGCGTCTCGACGATCGGCGCGCCGACACCTTCTCCCGAGGTGATGAATCCAAGACCGTCCGCGCGATAGTCGATGCCTTCGCTCTGCGGTTCGTCAGGCATGGCCACCACCTGCGGGGTGGTGGTGAAGGACGCCTCGAATCCCTCGCCGGGGGGAACCGTGAACTCGTAGACCTTGTCGTAGGTTCTCAGGATGAAGCCAAGCCCGCACGGGTGGGCGGCGGCGGCCGAAGCCGCGAGGTCCGTGCCGGTGGGAACGGACAGAGTCGCCACCTTGGTGGCCGTCGTCATCGACGGCGGAAGGCGATAGACGCTGCTCGGGCCCGTCGCGGGAACGCGGCCACCGGTGCCGGGGGCGACCTTCGTCACGACGTAAATCGTGCCGTCAGGAGAGACCATCAGGCCTTCGGCGTTGTGACTGCCGTCCTCATAGACGAACGCGAAGCGGTCGTAAGCGGGCGTCATCGTGGTGTTGCCCGGCGTGGTCGGCACAGTGGGCAGGAGGAATCGATAGACCGCGTATTCCGTGCGCCGCGCATTGTTGTCGCCGATGTCACCGAGGAAGACGCAGTTCGCCGCTCCGCAAGGGCCGATGGCGATGTCCTCGAAGTCGCTATCGGTCGCCCCTGCCCCGGTGAGGGTGATTTGTGCGAGCGCGCGTCCCTGGAGATCGAGCGCGTACACGACGGGCCGGTCGCGATCGTTGTGCATGAAGATGATGTCCGGCTGCGCGCGGCTTACCGCCAGGCCCGACAATGAGTCGAGCGCGGCGACGCCACCGGTTGCCACCTTGACCGGCGGCGCGTACGCCGTGCACCGGCGGCACGCTGCGACCGACCAGTCGGTGCTCCCGTCCGGCTCGACGTCGGCCTGGGCGTCCGCGCGGTCCGCCGCCGCGTCGCTGCCCGTCGCTCCCGCTTCGGCGTCGCCGCCGGTTCCGCTGCTCGCTCCGCCGGTGCCACCCTGGCCCAAGTCCGCGCCGCCTTCACCTGTTGCGCCGCCGGCGCTCGCGTCGGACCCGGCACGTCCGCCGCCGCTCTTCCCACAGCCAGCCGCTACCAGCCACGCCAGCGGAACGAACGCCCAAAGCCGCGCGCTCACTCCGGCAGCCAAAGATCATCCTCCGCCCGGGCAGCGGTAATTCCGGCAGATGTTGATGCCGATGGCCGGGCAGCAGAAGGGACGATCGCCGGGACAGTCGGCGTTGTTCCGGCACAGCACGGTGGAGAAGCCGTCGGAGCACTGTGCCGCCGCCGAGCACGCCGTCGCCTGACCGACCAGCGTCAGGCAGCAGACGTTCCCACCGCCGCAGCTGCCGGCCATGCAGCCGATGCTGGACCCGTTCGAACATTGTTCGGTGATCGGGATGCAGCTCTCGACGCGCGTGCCATTCACGACCTGGACGCAGCAGCTCTCGGTGCCGGTCTGGCAGCTCATATCGCCGCAGCCGACGGCGCCCGGCGCGCCGCCCGAGCCCATACCCATCGCACCGCCGGTGCCGGCGATGACGCCGCCACCGCCGCCGGTTCCCGTGATGCCACCGCTGCCGCCGCCACCCTTGCCGCCGCTGGACCCGCCGCCCTTGCCGCCGCCGGCCGTCGCGCCGCCGCTTCCGAACTGGCCGCTGGCGCCGCCCGCGCTGCCACCGTTGCCCGTCGTCCCTCCGGTCCCCGAATGGCCGGTGCCGCCGCTGCCGTTTTCCACGTTGCTGGTCGGCACGACGACGTTATCCAGATCGTCGCGGCCGCAGCCGGCGAAATATCCTCCGGCGATGAATCCGATGCACAAGGCGAGCGACCGAAACTTCGTCATAGCCAGCTCCCGACAATCGAATGACAGAGTCTAAGCGAAACTGTGGAGACCGACATCGAAAAGCGCTCCTGTGGTCGAACCTGCACTGACGAAGTATCTTGCTGTGAAGCTATGATCGTCTCGCGTTCCGGGCGTGGCAGGAGTTCGCGAATGTACCAGCGTCTCGGTGACCTTGTGACGCGGGCGGCGATTCGCAAATGCTTCCGGGCACCGCGAGCGGCGGTCGCGTTTGGTTGTCTCTTGCTGGGGGCGTGTGGCGGCTCAACGCCAAACTCCGGCGCGCGCGATTGGCGGCGGTCGCCGGCTGTCTTCCAGGCTGATAACGTTTCGGAGATCGACGCCCTCGGTGACGTCCATGGCGATCCCGCCGTGACGGTTCGCGTGCTCGCGGCGGCCGGGCTCGTCGCCGCGGAAGCGCCGCACAACTGGATCGGAGGGAGGCGGGTTCTGATCGTCACGGGCGACGTCATCGACAAGGGCGCCGCGGCGACGCCGATCATCGATATGCTCGTTACCATCGCCTCGCAAGCAGAGGCAGCCGGTGGAAAGGTCGTCGTCACGCTCGGCAACCACGAGGCCGAGTTCGTGGCCGACCCTCAGAACAGCAAGTCCACCGAGTTCCGGAACGAGCTCACGTCGCTGGGGCTCGACCCCGCGGCGGTGGCGCGCGGCGAGACGAAGTATGGCGCGTGGCTGGCCAGCCGCCCTGTCGCCGCGATCGTCGACAAGTGGTTTTTCTCCCACGGCGGCAACACCCGGGGCATGGGCCTCGACGAGCTGGCGACCGCGTACCAGGCAACCTTCACGGCCGAGGGCAAGCCGCAATTCGACGACCCGTTCCTGGTGGGCGACAACAGCTTGCTCGAGGCACAGACCTGGTGGTTCGGCAGCGGCGCGGCGACTTCGGCTTCGAACCTGGACTTCGACCTCGCGGCCTTGCCGGCGAGCCACTTCGTGTTCGGCCATGATCCAGGGGCGGTCCCCTTCCCCGACGATCCCGCCGGCGACCGCGCTGCCGGCGAGATGGTCGCGCGGTACGGGGGGCGCCTGTTCATGATCGACGTCGGAATGTCGTACGCGGTCGGCTACTCCGGCGGGTCGCTCTTGCGCATCACGCACGGCGTCCCGGACACCGCCACGCAGGTACTCGCTGACGGCACGATGCAGGCGTTGTGGCCCTGAACCCGTTCTGCTTCGACGGATTGATCAGTCGCGGCACTAAAGGAGACCATGAAGCGTGAACCGATGATCCCCGGGCACGTCGCGAGGCGAGCCACGCGCGTCGCGGCCGTCGCATTGCTCGCGTTCGGAACTGGGTGTGGCTCATCAGGAGGCCGCGGCCCCACCGACGGCGCGGCGGGGGCGAGCCCGTACCTGGCGAAGTTCAGCTTCTTCGTCATCAGCCTCGAAGCGGTGCGCGCGATCTCCGGCAGCCAGGACGGTTTCGGAGGGGACCTTGGCGGTCTCGACGGCGCCGACCACATCTGCGCGCAAGCCGCCGAGATGGGAATCGCAGGGGCGGGCGCAAAGACGTGGCGCGCGTTCCTCAGCACGAGCACGGTCAACGCCAAAGATCGCGTGGGCGTGGGCCCCTGGTACGATGCGCTCGGGCGCCTCGTCGCCTCTGACCTGGCACATCTGATCATGGACCGGCCCGCTGACGCGAGCCCATCGATCAAGAACGACCTGCCCAATGAGACTGGGCTACCCAACATGATGGACGGCGCGCCAGGGTGCACGACGAACTGCCCGACGAACCACCAGATCCTCACCGGCAGCGGTGCCGACGGCACGCACTACTTGGCGACGATGCCCGCCACGGATGCGACTTGCGACGATTGGACGTCGAAGGCGCCGAGCGGCCACCCGCGGGTCGGACACTCCTATCCCGGTAACGGCAGCGGCACGAGCTGGATCTCGGACGAGGACGGGGCGGGCTGCGCGCCGTGCGCGCTCGCTGACATGCCGTCCGTCGACGGTGGCCTGCCTGCGTGCGTGGGCGCGACGGGCGGCTACGGCGCGTTCTATTGTTTCGCGGAAAACATAAGGCCAAACTGAGGCCGCGCTACTCGAGCGCGAACGTATCAAGGACGATCACGGTCGACGTCGGCGGCGCGCCTGCGTCGTTGCCGCCGGCCTCCAGCGGGTCGGCATTGGCGTCGGTATCGGCGTCGGCGTCGAGATCGCCGCCGTCGGGCACGGGCATATCCAGCGGAACCTCCGCTGCCGAGCCGTCGAGGGCCCCCGCGTCGCCGTTCGGAGCGCTCGACTGGACGATGACACCGAATGCGACGATCGTGTCGGGCGTGAACGGCGCCGCGCAGGACGAGAAGTCGAGACGATATTGCACCCACGCGCCGATCGCGGCCACCGGCGTGACGCTGGAGCAGGTCTCGTAGACCGCCACGCCGCCGTCGGTCGGGTGGCTCGCGGGCAGGTAGCACTTTGCGGGATCGGGCGGACAGGTCGAGGAAGCGCCGCCGTCCGCGCTGCCGCTGAAGCTCTGCGCGTAGACTTGGACCGACAACGCCAACCCCGACGCCGGCGTCGACGCGACCTTGATCCAGGACGTCAGCGCCACTTTGCCGCGCCAGTCCTGCGGGAACGGTGCGCCGTAACTCTTCTGCACGTCGATCAGTTGGTTCGCGCCGTCGAACGGTGCTGCGCACACGAGTGCGCCCGCCGCCGGACTGCCGTCGGCGCCGGTCCAGGCGAGCGACGCGCCGGCACCGCCGCCGACGTTACCAGGGTCGTCCTCGGTTCCGAGGGCAAAACCTTCAAGCCCGGGGCTCGCGTCGGCATAGGGGTCGAAGGACGCGAGCACGCGCACGAACGGCCCGCTGTCCGTCGACGTGTCGCCGGTCGCGGCGTCCACGGCGGCGCCCCCGGTGCCGCCGTCCGTGTCTCCGCCGCCGGCCGAGCCGCCGCTGCCTCCCGCGCGGGAGGCGGTCGAGCCGCCGCAGCTCCCGAGCACCCCCGCCAGCAAGCCGACAATGCACGAACCGAGCGCCGGCCGTTTGAGCACGATTGTCAAATCGCCGCGCGACACGAGCATCCACTCACGCTAACGTGAGCACCAAGAGAATCGCCAGCCAATTTTGACAATGTGATCCTGATCTTTTCATCGGCTCGTCATCAACAAAATTTTCCCTCGCGGCACATACAAATGGTGAGTGTGTCTTCTCGGTTGGTCAGAGGGTCGTTCCTGCTCCCGCTGCTCGTTGCCGGCTGCAGCAGCAGCGGAGGAGGCGGCGCAAAGGACGGCTCGTGCTCGAGCAGCGCCGCCAGCGCAACGCTCGCGGGTCCATGTGACCTCGCGGATCACGTCGGGCAGTTCTCGCTCGCGCTCGAGGCCGCCTCCGGATCGACGCCCGCCTACAGCCAGCTTGCGGGCAGCGTCCATGACAAGGTGGATCCGTCGACGGTGTGGACGGCCGCCATGACGTCAGGCGGCTGCAGCGTGCTCACGGGACCGACGTATACCTGCGCGACGAAGTGCGTGAGCCCGCAGATCTGCGTGGCCCAGGATACCTGCGGCGCGGCGCACACGCTGCAGAGCGCGGGCGACGTCACGCTGACCGGCGTCGGCTGTGCGCGCACGGAAGCGTTCATGCCGGCGTCCGGGTATTTCGACAGCCTCACGGGCATTGCCTACCCGCCTGTCGATCCCGGCACCGCGCTCTCGATTTCGGCCGCCGGCGGCGCCGCCGCCGCGTTCACGCTGCACGGCGAAGGCATCGAGCCACTGGCCGTTCCGACCGGCATGCTGTCGCTGGTCAGCGGTCAGGACCTGACGGTGACCTGGACGGCGCCCCTGGCGGCCAGCATGGCGTCGATCCAGATCGTGATCGACGCCGCCCACCACGGCGGCACGCTCGCGCGGCTCGAGTGCGACACCCTCCCCGACACGGGCACGGCGACGATCGACGGCGCCCTCGTCGCGGCGCTCATCAGCAAGGGGGTCGCCGGCTTCCCGACCATCACCATTACCCGGCGCGCGGTCGATTCGACGATGATCGGCGCCGGCTGCGTCGACTTCAGCGTGTCCTCGTCGGTGACCAGCGCGATCATGGTGTGCCAGGCGGCGGGTAGCTGCACGGTGTCCTGCAATTGTGGCGGCAGCTCGGGAAGCGGCGCCTGCTCGGGCGCCGCCAGCGACGTACCCTGCGCGCCAGGCATGACCTGCCAGGCGGACCTGACATGCAAGTGAGGGCGCGGCCGATCGCGCTCGCGGCGTCTCTGGCGGCAGTCGTCGGCTGCGGCGGCGGCGGCTCGTCCGGTGCGCAGCAGTGCCGACTGGCGGCGTCCGTGCTCGCCTCGGCGAACGACGCCAGCGATGGCGGCAACGACGACGACGGCGGCGCGGCCGGCGTGCCCGACGACCTGCAAGAGATCGGCTGCTATGGCGACTTCGAGGCGCTGGCCTCGGTGCCCATCGATCAATCGATCCCCGGCGGCATCTCGGCCAAGATCGTCTACGACTCGTCCGGCGCCAAGCCGGCGTTGTACTTTCAGAACAGCAAACGCTTCCTCATCCACTACGACTTCGCCTCGAAGAACCTCTCCGGCCCCGAGCACCCGACCGTCCCGCCGCTGGCCCAGTTCAACACCACGGAGTACGGCGGCTCGACGGAGAGCGGCCGGCGCTTTCTGCTCGGCGACGTCACGTACTACGAGGGTCCGAAGATCTTCGCGATCGAGATCGCCCCGTACGACACCATGCCGGCGGGCGACATCGCCAAGTTCTTCCGGGCGATCAAGGCCAGCGCCTACTTCGGCGCCCGGCTGACCTTTCACCCGACGTCGGACTCGGTAACGGCCGTCGCTGCGACCCTTCCCGCCGACGTGCCCGTCAAGACCACCGACGACATCTTCGCCGCCATCGACTACGAGCCGCTGAACCTGGCGACGACTGTCGGGCAGATCAAGTTCCACACGGCGGCCGAGCTGGCCAGTGACGACAGCGTCGTCGGCTACCAGGACATCGTGGTGCTCGACTCCGCGGTCGGCCAGATCCCTCCCTGCGCCGGCCTCATCACCCAGGACTTCCAGACGCCGCTGTCGCACCTCAACGTGCTGTCGGAGAACCGCGGCACGCCGAACATGGGCCTGCGCAGCGCGCTCACGAATCCGACGTTGCTCCAGTATCAGAATCAATGGGTGCAGTTCACCGTGGGCCCAAGCTCGTGGTCGGCGACGCCGGTCAGCGATGCGTTCGCGCAGCAATGGTGGGCCGACAACAAGCCGACGCCCGTGACGTTGCCGGTGGCTGATTTCAGCGTCACCGCCATGACCGACGTGCAGGATCTGGTCATCGAGGATCCGAAGCACCCCGAGCTGCTTGGCCCGGAGATCGCGACCGCAACCCGCGCGTTCGGTTCCAAGGGCAGCAACTATGGCGTCCTCGCCAATACGGGCGTCGACGCCGGCGGCAACGTCATCAGCCTGGGCAAGGACGCGACAGGCGCGACGCTGAACGATCCTGAGAAGGCCGTCTACCGCGTGCCCGTGCGTCCGGCGTTCGTGATTCCGCTTTACTGGTATCACCAGTTCTTCGTCGAGAACGGCTTTTACGATCAGGTGGACGCCATGCTCGCCGACGAGAGCTTCGTCAACGACTCGGCGAAGCGCACGCAGGTGCTCACCGACTTCATGAACCAGATCATCGCGGCGCCGCTCAGCCAGGCGTTCTCGGACACGCTGCGCGCGAAGCTCGAGGCCGCCGGGATCGCGGGCAAGACCGTCCGCTTTCGCAGCAGCACGAACGCCGAGGACCTGGACGCCTTCCCGTGCGCCGGCTGTTACGACTCGAAGACCGGCGATCCCGCCGACTGGACGGGCAGCCTGCTGGTCGCCGTGAAGGAGGCCTGGGCGAGCGCGTGGAAGCCGCGCACCTTCGACGAGCGCACGCAGCACAGCATCGACCACAAGACCGTCGCCATGGGCTTGCTGGTGCATGAAAACTTCGCCAACCCCAGCGAGTACGCCAACGGCGTCACGCTGACCGCCAACCCCTTCGAACCGTCGGGCCTCGAGCCCGCCTTCTTCCTCAACTACCAGCAGGGTGGTCAGTACGACGTCGTCGAGCCGGCGGCCGGGATCACGAGCGATGAGATCGTCTATTACTGGTACAACTTGCCCGACCAGCCAACAACGTACCTCGCGCACTCGAACATCGTGCTGCCGACGCAGACGGTGCTCAACGCCGCACAGCTGAACGTTCTCGGCACGGCGCTGGACACCATTCACAAGCGCTTCTCTTACGCCTATGGCCCGCTCGCCGCGACGCCGAACAAAGGCTTTTACGCCGTCGACGACGAGAGCAAGTTCCTGTGCACGGCCGACCCGACCGAGAAGACCTTCGTGCCGACGAACTGCAACTACGCCGATCCCAGCAAGAACCACACGGTGCTGATCATCAAACAGGCGCGTCCGAACAGCGGCGAGGGTTACCTGAGCAATTCGGGCAACGACAATTGAGGAGGACAGGATGAAGATCGGACTGGCGGTCCTGGCCCTGGCCACCATCGGCGCGTCGGCGTGCGGCTCGGGCGGCGGGACGTCCGGCGCGATCATCGACGGCACAGGCTCGTACTATCCGCTCGCCGTCGGCAACTCGTGGACGTTCCAGGAGACGGCCACCGACGGCACGGTTTCGAGCGAAGTCGTCTCGGTGGTCGCGCAGGAGATGGTTGGCGGCACCGGTCCAAACGCCGCCCAGACCGCCTTCAGAGTCGTCACCGGCAACAAGGTCAACGACCCCAACGGCGACAGCGACTGGGAGGCCGAGGTGCAGACGCCCGACCTGCGCGTGGTGCGCTATCGCGAGGTGAACGTGGGCGAGGGCAAAGGCCTGGAGAAGAACGAGGCCTATTGGGATCCGCCGCGCCTTCGCTGCGAAGAGGCGGCCGACCGAATCATCGCCGCCGCCAGCTGGGAAGAGGATCCGTACACCGAGTACGACACCGACGTGGACTCCGACGCCGACGGCGGGACGTTCATCCCCGACGGCGGCATGACGTCATCCGTCGAGGACGACATCTGGTCAGTCATTGGCGTCGACGAGACGGTGACGGTGCTCGCCGGCAAGTTCAAGACCCTGCACGTCAAGCGCATCAACAAGGACTCGTCGGACGGCGTGAAGGAATTTTGGTTTGCCCGCGGCGTCGGCCGCGTCAAGGAGATCGGTGACGGCAAGCCAACGCACGTGCTCAGCTCGTATCACGTCGTCTCGCCGTAACCGGTGCGCCCTGGAACCGAGCAGCGGAAGGATCGCCGGCGACGGTGCATCAATGCGCGATCACGTGCTCGCGCAAGGCCGCGAGATCGGCCGGCGAGACGCCTTTCGCCAGCAGGGCGGCCGCGACACCGCCGCGTGCGGCGATCGCGTCGAGGAGGCCCTCGAGGCTTTGCGGATACGCGCCCACGGTCAGCGCAGAGAGCGCGTACTCGGCCAGGACATCGTCGCGCGAGGCGCCGAGGGCCAGCAACACGGTGGCGGCCACGATGCCCGTTCGATCGCGACCAAACGTGCAGTGGAAGTAGACCGGGTACGCATCGGCGCTGGCGAGCGTGTGGAACACCAGCGCAATCGAGGGGTCCGTGTCGAAGTCGGCGAGGTAGTCCGTCGTGTCGACGTCGAAGGGGATGGGCAGCGGCGCGGCGACCACGGCTGCACCGACGCAGGCTTCATCGGGAAGCGCGGCGCGCTCGGCGTCCGTGCGGAGGTCGATCAACGTCCGCAGGCCCAGCGCCGCAGCGTCGGCGCAGCCCGATGCCGAGAGGCTCCCAAGCGGCGGCCCACGAAAAAGGACCCCGCAGGCGACACTGTCCCCCCCGCCCAGCGGCACGCCTCCGAGATCGCGTGCGTTCATGACGTCGCAGGCGAGGACGGGACGGCTGCGCGGGCAGCCGGCGCCGCCGCCGAGGCCGTCGGACGAGCAATCGGCACGGGCGTCATCGCCAGTGGTCCCTCCCCCATTCGGCGCGACCGCCGGCAAGAGTGGAGAGGTACAGGCGATGCCGAGCAGACCCAAAATCCCAAGCGCGACCGGCGGGGAGCTTCGGCCACCAATCGATCCACTCCGGCGACAAGGAATCATCGTTTTCTTTCAACACAATGACACCGTTGAGGCACAAAATCGTTACCGAGATGTCACGCCCCCGCGCAAGCTTCCCTGGGCAGATGGGGGGGGGCGTGCCCGGAGCACTTCTCCTCGCGGCGCTCTGCGCGGACGCCTGCTCGGGCGGCAGTTCCGCGTCAATACCCGACGGCGGTGACGCGGGCGATCCGGTCGGTGCGTTCAGCGTCCTGCTGAACGAGGCTCTGGACGGAACCCCGGCCTACGTGTTGATCGTCGGCAACGTCCACAGCGGACCGACGCCCCTGGCGGTGCAGCTCACAGTGAGTGACACCGCCGGTAGCTGCCAGCTCTCGAAGCCGGTGGCGTACGCCTGCGGCTCCGGCTGCGGCGGCACCGCCGTCTGCGTCGCTGACGGTGTCTGTCAGAACTCCCCGACGCTCGAGGACGTCGGCGCGGTGACCGTGTCGGGCGTGGCGAAGGCGATGGGCGACAAGACCGTGATGCTGACATCAGTGAACGGCAACTACAGCCCGACGGCGGACGAGGAGCCGGCTTATCCGCCTTTCTCCGAGGGCGACGACGTCGAGGTCGACGCGACCGGCGGGAAATACGCGGCGTTCTCGATCCGCGCGAAGGCGATCGCCCCGCTCGTGCTGCCCGCCGACACCGTCACTGTTCAAAGGAACCAACCCGTGTCGTTGAAGTGGACAGCCGCCGGCGCCGCCGCGACGTCGAAGATCCACGTCAAGCTGGAGATCAGCCATCACGGCGGCCTCAAAGGACAGATCGACTGCGACACCACGGACACGGGCGCGCTGGATATCTCCGGGTCGCTGGTGACCGAACTTGTGGACCTGGGGTACTCGGGCTACCCGTCGATTACCGTCAGCCGCAGCGCGATCGGATCCACGACGATCGCGCTCGGGCGCGTCGATCTGAGAGTCGGCGAGGACATCATTCGTGACGTGCAGATCCCGGGATTGGTCTCGTGCACCGCGGACGCGGACTGCCCGACCGGTCAGACGTGCCAGACGGACCTGCAATGCAAATGAAGCCGACGGCGCCCAAGGACGCGCTCCGAATCCGCGCGCTGGCGCAGGCGGCGCTCTTCGCTGCGCTCGGGTCATCGGTCGCTTGCGGCGGGAGCACGAACGCCGGCGGAGCGGGCACCGGCGGTCAAAGGGGCGGGACGGGAGGCGCCGGGACGGGAGGCGCCGGGACCGGGGGTAACGCGGATGCGGCGGCGGGCACCGGCGGCAGCGGTACCGGCGGCTCGACTGCGAGCGGAGCGGCAGGAGACGCCGGCTCGAGCGGCGGAAGCGGCGGCGGGACGGGGACCGACGGCTCGTCAGGCGACGCCGGAGCGCTCGCTGACGCCGGGACAGACATCGCCATCCCGACGGCGAAATTCAGCTTCTTCGTGACCAGCCTCAAGGCGCTGCAGGCGCTCTCCGGCAGCTCGCAAGGTTTCGGAGGGGACCTCCGCTTCGGCGAGACCGGCGCGGGGGCGGGCCTTCGCGGCGCCGACAAGATCTGCGCCGCCATCGCGGAACGGAGCCTCCCGGGCACGGGCGCCAAGCCCTGGCGAGCGTTCCTCTCGGCCGTCGCTGGCGAAGACGGCAAGCAAGTGAACGCCGTCGATCGGATCGGCGCTGGCCCCTGGTACGACCGCCTGGCACGCACGTTCGCGCTCACGAAGGCCGATCTGCTCTTCACGCGTCCGCGCAACGCGAACCCGGCGGTCGCCAATGACTTCCCGAACGAAGACGGCGTGGCAAACCACGCGCCCGATGCCACGGCCGGCCAGGTCGACAATCATGACTTTCTCACCGGTACGAACGCCTCGGGCCAGCTCAACGGACCGAGGTCAACCTGCGCCGACTGGACGGGCAAGACCGGCACAGAAGGCCCGCCGCACGTGGGTCACTCGTGGCCGCGCGGCACAACGGGTGGATCGGCGAATTGGATGTCCGCGCTCGACGAGGCTGGCTGCGCGGCGGGCATCAATCTCGTCGAGCAGGGCGGACCGATCAAAGGACAGGACACCGTGGGCTCCGGGGGCGGATACGGCGGCTTTTATTGTTTCTCACTCACCCCATGAGGCGCGAACGTTTCATCGATGGCCGGTAGCAAATTGAATCTCGTTTGGTCATCAGCGCGTGTCGACGGCAAAGAAGCAGCAGAGACGGTGGCGCGCGCGCCGCTCATCAACCTGCCCGTGCGCGAGGTCGATCGCTTCGAGCTCAAGTACTGGGTTCCGAACGCCGTCTGCCAGGAGGTCGTCGAGTACGCTCGCCCCTACCTCATACTTGATCCATGGAACGTCAAGGTGGGGCTCGAACGTCAGTACAATTCGACGCTCTACCTCGAGACACCGCGTCTCGATGCGTACCAGACACACAAGGATCAGGCAGCCGATCGCTACAAGCTGCGTGTGCGCGCCTACGGCGAGATCCCGGCCGGCATGGCGTTCTTCGAGGTCAAGCGCAAGATCAACGCCATAACCGTGAAGACGCGGGCGCCGGTGCCGATCGAAGAGGTCGGGCCCCTCCTCGAAGGAATGGGGCCGATGCCCGAAAAGCTGTCGACCGAAGAACGCCGCAGCCTGGAGAACTTCCTCTTCCTGCAGACGGCGACGGGCGCCCGGCCCTACGTGCTCGTGCGAGCGCATCGCGAGTCGTACTGCACGCCCGACCCGCGCGAGGACGTGCGCCTGACGTTCGATCGCGACATCGGCTTCCAGTCGGTGCGCGGGCCGTCGCTCCGCGGCGATCCGCGCGGGTGGATCCCAATCGACGGCTATGACCAGCACGGGTTCTACGGCCAGCACACCATGATCGAACTCAAGTTCCCACGTTTCGCGCCTGCCTGGATGGGCCACCTAATTAATAGGCTAGACATGTGGCGGGTCGCCTACTCGAAGTACGTCGCCGCCGTGCAGTCGCTTATCGATCAGCCGATGACGGACGCGATGGCCTGGGACTTCGCTGGGGAGATCGACTAGGTGGAGCAGCGCATCGCCTGGGAAACGGCAGTCGCGTCGCTCGCGCTTGCCTTCGCGCTCTCGGTCGTCGTCGCCTGGCTTTACTCGGCGACCCATGCCGGACTGTCCTATCTTCGTGGATTCACCCAGAGCATCGCGATGGGCGGCATCATCGCCGCGTCCGTCATGCTGGCCATCGGCGACGACGTGGCGCGCGGCCTCGGCGTGGTGGGCGCGCTCACCATCGTCCGCTTCCGGACAACTATCAAGGATACGCGCGACCTCATGTTCGTCTTCGCGGGGCTCGCCGCCGGTGTCGCCAGCGGCGTGCAGAGCTACGCCGTGGCCATAGCCGGCACGGGCATGTTCGCTGTGGCCGTCGGCTTCCTGCACGTGACGTCGTTCGGCACGCACCGGCAGTTCGACGCCGTTTTGCGCATCCGCATGCCCGCCAACTCGCCCGAGCAGCGCGCGTTCACCGACTTGCTTGAACGGCACTGCCGACGCTTCATGCTCGTCAACCTGCGCGAGGCCGGCCACGAGATCTACGAGCACTCCTACCAAGTGCAGTTCTCCGATCCAAAGGCCGGCGCCGCCCTCTTGCGCGAGATCAACCTTCTGCCCGGACTCACGGGGGCAACCCTCCTCATGCAGGACTCGTCGCTCGAACTATGATCAGATCACGCGCCCGCTTTGCGGCCCCAGCCGCCATCCTCGCCGCAGGGGCCATCTTCTGGACGCTCGCCCATGGCGGTACGTTGGGCGGCCTCTCCGCGCGCGGCTACGCCGAGGATCTCGACACGCCTGCCGCGCCGGTCGCCGCCGGCCGCGTCGCGCGCGTCCTTGTCGAGGTGGGCCAAGCCACGCACACGGGCGACGTCGTGGCTGTCATGGACACGGCCGAGCTGGAGCTCAAGCTCGCGAACGCGCGCCTCGCGCTCAGCCGCTCGAATACCCAGCTCGGCGCAGGCGAGTTCAAGGCCGGCGCCGCGGTCGCGCGCGCCGAGCTGCTCGTGCTCAGGACCGAGGGGACGCTGACGCGCGACCGCGCCGAACTGACCGAGGTACAGCAACAACTCGCGCGCCTGGAGAAGCTGGCAAGCGATCAGCTCGTGCAGGCGCGCACCGTCGAGCAGGAAAAGCTCAAGGAGGCCGACCTCAGGGCCAGCGTCGAGCTGCTGGACGCCGCGACGAAGCAGCGCCGCGCGGGCCTTGGGCGCAAGCAGGGAGGCCAGGCGGCGCTCGACGAGGTCGAGCTGCAGCTCGCGCCACTGCGCGATGCTGTGCATGTCGCCGAAACGTCCGTCAAGCTCGCGCAGCTTGCCTACGACGAGGCCACCGTGCGTGCCCACGCCGACGGCGTCGTGTCGGCGATCCTCCGTCACGCGGGCGACGTCGTGCCCGCCGGCACCGAGCTGGTCCGGATCGTCAGCGGCCGCCCCGGCCGGGTCGTGTGCTGGGTACCGGAGCGTGAGCTCGGCAAGGTCGCCGTCGGGCGCGGCGTCCACCTGCGTGGCCAGAGCCTGTGGAGCGCGCGCTGGAGCGGGCGCATCGCGGTGGTCGCGCCCGAGGTCGAGGAGGTCCCGGTGCGCGCGCGCCTGGCGCCTCAGGTGCCCGCCTGGGGCCGTCGCGTCGAGCTTGAAACCTGGCCGCCTCAACCGTTCGTTCTGGGTGAGGTGGTCCATGTTCGTTTCTGAGCTCGCCCTGGCGTTGCCCCTCGTGGTCGCTGCTGCATCGAGCGAACCAGCGGCCCCGTCCGAGCCGGCGCCGCCGCTCATCGGCGTACCCGCGAGGCTCGCCCGGCGATCCGCGACGCTTGAGCCCTCAGGCATCGTGTGGGCGGCGAAGCTCGATCGCTATCTCGTGGTAAGCGACGACACGGGCCCCGCCAAGCACCACCACGAGCCATGGGTTCTGGCCATGAGCCGCGACGGCGTCTTCGACGCAGAGCCCGTGCCGCTGCTGGGCCTCGACGAGCTCAACGACGCCGAATCGATCTGCGCCGGCCCGAACGGGCTCTTCTTCCTGGTGACCTCGCACTCGCTCAACAGGCGCGGCCTCGACAAGAACGCGCGCGATATGCTGTTGCTCCTCGGGCTCGAAGGGCGTGGACTGAGCGTGCTCGGCCGTCTCGATCTCAAAACGGCGCGGGCCTCCGACGGTAGCGGCTCGCTGCTCTCGCGTGCGGGCCTGCCAGCCGACGGACGACTCGACATCGAGGCCATCACGTATCGCGATGGCGCGTTGCTCGTCGGTCTGAAATCACCACTTTCCGCGCATGACGGCGCCGTCGTCCTCGCCTTCGCGAACCCCGTGGCGGCGCTACGGGCGGGCCGCCTGCCGCCGGGGGCCATCACGCGCCGGTGGGAGATCGCTCTTCATGGCGCGGCGGGCGGGGTCCCGGAGGGTATCGCCGACCTCACGACGCTGCCCGACGGGCGCATCGCCGTACTGGCGAATTCACCGAAGGGCCGTGCGAGCGACCATGGCGGCTCACTGTACTGGTTTCACCCTGACACGGGCGGCGTGACCTTCGTGCGCCAGTGGGTCGGCTTCCACCCCGAAGGGATAACGCTCGCGGCTGACGGCAAGGGGCTCGTGATCGTGTTCGACGCCAACACGGAACCGCCGCGCTGGACACGCTGGCCCTTGCCAGCGCTGGGCGCGCCTTGAAGGCGGCCCGCGGCGCGCGACGCCGGGCTGCCGCGGAGCTCGCTTACGCAGCCGCGGCGCTGGTCGCGGCCGGCTGTTATCACCCGCGTCCGCTCGATGCGCGCGCCCTCATGAACGAGCTCGCGGCCCAACCTGAGAACGGTTCCGCGGCCGCGCCTGGGCGGCCCGCAATCACGCCTCCACCCGGGCTGACCGAGGAGGCGGCGGTCGCATTCGCGATGCGCGGCAACCCCGACCTGCGCGCCTTGCGCCTTGCCCGCGGCATCGCCGAGGGCGAGGTCGTCGCCGCAGGCGCGCTGGCCAACCCCACGATCGGGTTCGACGTCATCCACATCGAGGATTGGGTGAAGACGGAGACCAAGACGCAAGGATGGGCTTTGCAGCTCGGGTGGCAGCCGCCGCAGCCGGAGGCGTTCGCCGCGAAGCGCGCGGCCGCGCGCGCCGGTGCGCAAGCCGTCGACGCCGACATCGCCGAGGCGGAATGGCAAGTCGCCACATCCGTGCGCGCGGCACACGCGGCCCTGCTCACGCTCGCCGACAAGCGCGCGCTTGTCGAGAAGGAGCTCGAGGCGCGCCGCAAGATTGTTGACCTCGTGGGCAAGCGCGTCGCGGGAGGCGCCTCGACGCGTCTTGACCTTGGTGTCGCGCAGCTGGCCGTCGCCCAAGTCGAACGGGAACATGACGAGCTCGCGGCGGAGCAGATCGAGGCGGGGACGTTGCTCGGCCAGCTCCTCGGCACGGCGCCGGTGTCCGACGTCGCCGGTGCGCTCGCCGGCGAGACGCGCTCTCCGCCCGCGCTCGACGCGCTCGTCGACGCGGCGCTGGAAGTACGGCCGGCGCTGGCCGCCGAAGAGCGGCGCTACCACCAGCGCGAAGAAAACGTGAGGCTCGAACACGCTCAGCGTTTTCCGTGGTTCAAATTCACGGCCATCCCGCGCTACCGCGCCGACGGCTCGGACGTCCACCCGCGCGATTTCTCCGCGGGTATCGAGCTCACCGTGCCGATCCTCAACCTGAACGGCGGCCCCATCCAGATCGCCGAGGCGTCTCGGGATCGGGAGCGCGAGCTGTTCGCCAAGCTCGTGGGAGGCATCCGGCGGGACCTCGCGGGCGCGCGCGAAGAGATTGAGCTGCGCGCCGTGACGCTGCGCCGCTACCAGGCCGACGTGCTGCCGAGCCTCGACGCACAGGAGAAGCTGCTGGCGGCGGCCGTCGCGGGCGGACAGCTCGACATCGTCGCGCTCACGACGGCCGAGGATGGCATCCTGCGCACGCGCAGCACCTACGTCGACCTCAAACTCGCCGCCTACCGGGCATGGTTGGCACTCGATCGCGCCGTCGGACGGCGACAGTCTACGCCGGCGTCGCGCTGAAGAATCACTGCACCGGATCATTGCACCGGAGCTGGCGCGGCGGCCCCACACACGCCACCCGCCTGGGTGAGCGCGGGGTCGTAGCTGATGTGGACGTCGCCACCGACCGAGAGCGTCCCCACGAACAGGCTGCCGGAGAGGGACAGGCCCTGGCCCGCCGAGAACACGGCGGCCGGCGCGTAGACGAATGCGCCGAATTGGATCTGGTCGGGCAGCGAGACCGTCGATGATCCAACCCAAAGACGCGTCGAAGCGGGCGTCTGCGGCGAACCGAAAACCCTTCCCGTCGCATAGAACGAGCCCCCGACGACGAGGTCGAGGGTCGCGCCCTCATCGAGTGTCACCGAGAGCGTGTTGCCGAGCCGGACGTCGCCGGCGACGAAGATGCCCACGTGGCCGTGCACGCGCAGCTCGAGGGCACCCGCGTCCCCGGTGTGGATCGTGTCGAGGTAATATTCGCCGCATGGCCAGTCCACGCTCTGCGCCGTCTCGAGATCGTCGAGCAGGTCGTCCGAGAAGGGCAAAAATGCGTTCGCGTTCTTCGCTCGCCGCGCCGCAACGGCGGCGCCGACGTCGAATGCGGGACCGGACGCGCAGCCGCAGGGCGGCGCGACGGACACGGGCTCGCGCTTCGTCGACTTGGCCTGGACGGAGGTGGCGACAGTGGCGTCCGCGGGCGCATGTAGCGTGGCCCCGACGACCAGACCGCCCGAGACGTCACCCGAGAGGTAGCCGTCGCCCGTGATCCAGTAGGACGAGGACACATGAACGTTGCCCGCGAGGTGGGCGTTGCCGAGGACGTGTCCCCCGGTGCCGAGAACGACATCGCCCGTGCCCGCGGAGATGAAGCTCCCGGGCACGTCCCAGTGCCCGGGGACACGCAAGGCGCCGTCGGTGCCGACGGCTGCGAAGAAGCTGTGCGCGAGCAGCCCGTCGACGGGGTGGCTGCCGGGCCAGGGGTTCGCCGGTGGCGGCGGGCCGCCGGGCGGCGGCGGCGGACCGCCGGAGCCGCTCGGGGTCCCGAAAGCACCGACCAAAAAGTTGCCGGCGAGCACGAGATCGTTGCAGGCACACAGTGCGTAGCGCCCGATCTGGGCGGCGAGGGCGCCGGCACAGGCGCTCTGGCTCCCGTCGACAAGCTGGATGGGCGGCCCGGGGGCCGCGCAGGCGGCCGTCGCCGGCGCCTCGACGAGCTCCGTCGTGCGCGTGCACCCGAGCGCGCCGGCAATAAAAGCCAGCGCGACGACTGAGAGCACGCGCGTCACGGCCCTCACTCGCGCGCGTGGAGCTGCCGAATTCGCTCGTCCGCCTCACGCGCGAAGCGTCCACGCGGGTAGCGCGCGAGATAGTCGTCGAAAGCCGCGCGCGCTGCCGCCTCGGCGCCGCGCTCGGATAGAAGCTGGCCAGCCGCGAAGGCCGCGGTCTCGCCCTCGGGCGTCCTTTCGTACCGGCGTGTCACGGCCCGGTAGGCCGCGATTGCCTCGTCAGGGCGGCGCTCGACGAGCAGCACATCCGCCGCGAGGAGATCGAGACTCGGGCGCTCGGACGCCCTCGGACCTGCGGCGCGCGCCCGAGCCATCAGGGTGCGCGAGCGATCGGAGTCGCCTTCGGAGAGCGCGGCGCGCGCGCGAGCGAGAAGGTCGGCGACGCTGACGACGAAGCGCCGCACCGGAGCGCGCGCAGCCGTCGGCGTCGCCGACACGAGGTGCGCGGGCGCGACCTCGGGCACGGGCAGGGGCGTGACCGCCGGCGCGACGTCGGCTGGCGGCGGGCTCCAGGATTGGCCGGCCGAGACATATGCCAGCTCGTGCCCATCGAGGTCGAGGACTTCAACGCGCCCGCGGAGCGTGCGCACACCCGACAGCGTGACGACGAAACGCGTCCCCAGCACCT
This sequence comes from Polyangia bacterium, assembly GCA_036268875.1. Classification (GTDB taxonomy): domain Bacteria; phylum Myxococcota_A; class Polyangia; order Fen-1088; family Fen-1088; genus DATKEU01. Next base: position 210,666 of record DATATI010000034.1, read on the forward strand.
CGACGATGAAGCGGCCCGTCGTCACGCGGAAGCGGCGCGCGCTGTGCTCGATCACGTCGACGTCGACTCGGCCGCGCGTGAGCGCGAGGGTCCGTGTCGTCGGATGGAACGTCAGCACTGTGCCGTCGTCGTATCGTACGTCGGCGCCGCCGAAGGCGAGCACGCCAGGTTGAGATCGTTCGAGCGTCTGGCCCTCGGCAAATACCGGAGAGCCGGTGAGGCGCGGCGGCAGGCGCCACACGGCGACCAGCCCTCCAGCGCCGACCGCGAGCGCGGCGAAGGCAGCGAGCGCGACGCGCGAACGACGGCGCGGCGCCGCACCGAGGCGCGACCGCGTGGACGATTCGGTCGTCACAAGGCGCGCGACGATCCGCCGCTCCGCAGCCGGCCCGAGCCGGGGAGGCGGCTGGCCGCGTAGCTCGCCGAGAAGCTGAAAAGCGGCGCGCGACTCTCGACAGCGCGCGCAACCCTCGAGATGACCCTCGACCTCCAGTCGCACGCCGTCGCTCGCCGTGTCGCGCACGATGTCGAGCAATCGCCGTTCGATCGAGCCACAGGAGCTCACGTGTTCTCCTCCGGCCAATCGCCGATCAGCCCCGCCGCCAGCTCCCGGAGCTCGGGATCATTGCGCACGATCTTCCGCAGCTCGCGGCGCGCGAAAAACATGCGCGAGCGCGTCGCCGTCTGGGTCGCGCGCATGAGCGCGGCGATCTCCTCGACGGAGCGATCTTCCAGGACGTAGAGCAAGAGCGCGATGCGCTTCTTCGGGGCGATGCGGTCGCACGCCGCGTGCAGCTTGGCGGCCAGGCGTCGCCCGTCGAGGCGGTCATCGGCCTCGACGCCGCTGCCATCGACGAGCGCGAGGGAGGTCGGCGCTCGATCGTCGGCGACAAGCTCGAGCGGGACGTGGCGCCGCACCTTGCCTGCGCGCAGGTGGTGGTGGGCGACGTTGACCGCGATCCCGCACAGCCAGGTGCTGAGCTTGGCCTCGCCGCGGAAACGTCCGAGGTTGGCGATCGCCTCGGCGAACGTCGTCTGCACCAGGTCTTCGAAATCAGCGGTCGGCCCCACCAGGCGGCCAATGACGCCCTCGATCATCGCGCCATACGCGCGGTAGAGCGCCTCCACGGCCTCGGGCCGCCGGGCGCGGCAGCCGGCCAGGGCGGGATCGTCCGCAGCCATCTCGAGGATCGGGAAAGCGCGCGCTTTGGCGGATCTGGTCATTGACCTCCGGTGAGTGCCTTCACAGTATGATCGTGTTGAAAGCAGCTCACAGAAGCAACCACTCGAGGCCGATGGCCGCGCTCGACACCATGCCGCCCGTGTCGAGGGCGGGCTGCGCCGCAATCGTGAATTGCTGTTTCGGCACCAAGGCTTCGATCGTCGCGCTGAGGAACACCTTCATGTAGGCAGCGAGCGGGACATCGACGCGCGCGACGCCGCCGAGGCCGAGCGAATAACGACGCACGCCGCGCATGAGATCTTCGCCGTCGTTGATCGTGACGTCGAACGCGTGGAGGCTGGCGCGGGGACCGGCTCCCAAGCTCGCGAAGGAGCCGACGCGCGTCAACACGAGGCCGAGGCCCACCGGCACGTCGGAAATGGTCACGGCATAGCCACGCACCATCGCCGTGGGCTGCGTTGTGATCTTCGCGTCCAAGACAAGTGACACCGGCGTTGCGGCGCTGCGGCCGAGCCGCGCCTCGACAGCGACCAGGATGCCGTGGCGGAGCCAGTTCGAATCGGATGGCACGACGACGTTGTAGGCCACTGCTAGACCGAAGCGGTGCGCGGGTACCGGTTCGGCGGCCGGACGCGCCACGATGGCGGGCGGCGCGCCCGCACCCGTCGGCTCGGGCGGTCTGACGGTAGGTGGCGGAGCCGGCGCCGTCACGGGTTTGGGCTTTGGCGAAGCCACTGCGGGCGCGTCTTCGGCGGCGCGCGCCTGACGACGGGACAGAAGCGAGCGCACCTTTAACGCAACGTCCTCGGCGGCGCGCTCGGCACCGAGCGGTGCGATCTCGGTCTGCCGGAGATCGCGCGCGTCGACATCGAAGGCGCAATAAGCAGAACGTCCATCCGCCAGTCGGCTGCTCCACAGAACGATGTCCGCACTCTCGTGGCGCGCGTCCTCGACCAGCTGGCGGACGACGGCGAGCCCGCATGTCCTCGGCGCCGGGCCGCCGAGCACAAGGCGCCGATCGACATCGCCCGTGTAGATCCGTAGCGCCTCGACGAGGCGCGCGTCCTCGGTGCCGAGGGCGCTGCTCAGCACGAGGATCGTCGAGGCATCTGCGCGGGCCCGGCCGCCGGCGGCCATCACCATGAAGAACGGCATGACGAGCGCGACGCGCGACCTGGACACCCGATCGAGCTTAACAGTGCGTTGTCGCAATCGCTTTGGGCATACGACGGTTCTGGTGACGACCTTTCAACATTACTGTTACTGAAGGCACTGATCCCAGCAAACCCTTCAGGCCGTCGCCTGATCCGAGGCCCCCATGACGAACCTGCGACGCCGAACGATGATTGTGCCTTTGGCCATCGCCCTCGTGACGGCTTGTTCGGCCTCCAGCGAGCCGATGGGAGGTGCGTCCGGCGGTAGCAGCGGCGAGTCGGGCGGCGCCGGGGGCGGTACTGGCGGGACGCCGGGTGGTAGCGGCGGCGCCGGTGGGACGATGGCCGGGAACGGTACCGGCGGGACGGTGGGCGCGAATGGCACAGGTGGGACAGCGGGCGCGAGCGGCACCGGTGGCGCCTCGGGCGCCGGCGGCGCTTTGGCGCACTTCAGCTTCTTCGCGACAAGCCTCAAGGCCATGAGGATGCTTTCGGGCAACGAAAATGGGTTCGGCGGCGACCTGCATTACGGCCAGGCGAACGGGCTCGCCGGTGCAGACATGATCTGTTCCGACATCGCGGAGATGTCGATGCCGGGCTCGAGCGCGAAGCAGTGGCGCGCCTTCCTGAGCACGGTCTCAAACCCGAGCCAGGTTAATGCGAAGGATCGAATTGGCACGGGCCCCTGGTACGATCGCACGGGCCGGCTCATCGCTTCCACCCTCACGGCGCTGCTGATGCAGCGGCCCGGGGATGCGAGCGCAGCGATCAGGAACGACTTGCCAAACGAGAACGGCATTGCCAACCACAACCCCGACGGCACGGGCCAGGTTGATAACCACGACTTCCTCACCGGCACGGGCACGGACGGCAACCTCTATAAGCCGTCGTCGGGCGGTATGGGCCCGACCCGCGCTGGTTCTCTGACCGCGACGTGTTACGACTGGACCTCGAACATGCAGGCCGCGAACATGGGCCCTTGGTGCGGTCACTCGTGGGGCGCGCAGAGCGGCCAGGATTGGAAGTCGTCCCTGGCGGAGGGCGGTTGCGGGGCAGGCGTCAACCTCATCGAGATGGGCGGCCCGCAAAGGGGCGTGTACACCGTGGGGACGGGCGGCGGCTACGGCGGCATCTACTGCTTCGCGCTCACACCGTAGGTTTCTGGTAGGGCCGGAGACACCGCCTCAAGCTCGGCATCAGAGCGCAATCCGGTGAACACGCCATGAGACTCCTGCCGCACGATCGCTCGTTCTTTTCTCATTTCGAGGCGCAGGGACGCAAGACGGTCGAGGGATGCAAGGCCTTCGTCAACATGATCGACAATCCAACGGGATTGCCCGGTCAGGCCCAGCGAATCAAGCAGATTGAGCACGAGTGTGACGAGATTACCCACGCCGTCGTGTCCGCGTTACATAAGACCTTCATCACGCCGATAGACCGCAATGACATTTACAAGCTCATTACCAAGATGGACGACATCATGGACCTCGTCGAAGCCGCCGCCGAGCGGCTCGCCCTTTATGAGCTCACCGCGATGACGAAGGAGGCCGGAGATCTCGCGCGTTGCCTCGTGAGCAGCGCCGAGCATGTCCTCGGCGCAGTCATAGGAGTTCGCGACCTTGGAAAGCCCGATGCCATACTCGAGCATTGCCTCGAGATCAACAGGCTCGAGAACGTCGCCGACGACCTCTTGCGTGGCGCCCTCGCCAGGTTGTTCCGCGAGGAGAAAGATCCAATCTCCGTCATCAAATGGAAGGAGATCTACGAGACACTTGAAGCCGCCACCGACCGCTGCGAAGACGTCGCGAACGTTATCGAAGGTGTAGTCCTGGAGAATAGCTGAAGGTCCTGTCCTGAGTTTCGTTTAGCCGGATCTTCTGGCCGCGGACCGGTAGCCGGCCTTCGCAATGTCTTCGTGTGCTGAAATTGGATCGAGGCCCAATCACGCCGCTTCCCGGCGGTAGATGTTCGGCAAGCCGTTGATGAACGTTGCAAGGCATCGCCGATGAAATGGCGGACGCCGCGTTCTCACCCGACGGCCAGCACATCGCCTCGACCAGCAGCGAGGGCAACGACCAAGAGTTGAGACGCCCGCACAGGCGCGCTGTTGCAGACGTTGTCCGCCCATGCGGCGTACGTCAGTCATGTCGTGTGGATCGACGCGGATCGTTTCGTCAGCAATGACTGGGTAGGGATGGTTCAGCTTTGGGCGCGGGGAGCCAGCGGCGTCTTTTCGCTGTCGCGTTCTTGGTTCGACTGGTGGTCAGTGCGCGCCCGCGCTAGGCCACCGGCGAACAGCAAACTCGGCAGGCATGCCGCCCGTCCTCGGGACGCGACCCTAATCATCGAAGAAGGTCGCGCAATACCTTCGCCAGTCAAACGGGAGTGACTACGAAAGTGGTATGTGGAACTGGAAATCTGGGTTGATAGGACTGGTACTGACAATCCTGGCGAGCCCGGTAGCCTCGGCGGCCGAAGTGATCATTCGCGAGGGACCGCGAACACCACCGCCAGCGGTGGTGGAGGAGCACTATTCACCTCGGCGCGGATACGTGTGGGTCGGCGGCCACCACGCTTGGCACCATCATCGATACGTCTGGACACACGGCCACTATGCCCGCGAACGTCGAGGATATGATTACGAGCCTGGCCGCTGGCAGCAGCGCGACGACCATTATTACGAATGGCACGACGGCGAGTGGCACCCGCACCGGTAGCCGCGCGGCCAGTGCCCATCGGCCGCCGCCTTCGATCCGGTAGGGAATCAACGCTCGATCGAGCGCGAGCCGGGGGGCCCTGGGCCTCAAGTGGTCCTTGTCGGTCGAGACGGAACCATTCGCGAACATGACAGACCGCCGAACCGGAACGACACCTTCAAGAGGTCCTCCGCCGCCCAAGAGCCGTCGACCTGATGCGGGCGAATGAACTTCTTCGGTCGGCCCGAGCGCCGGCGAAGAAGCTGGTCGCGGCGGATCGTCAGCGGGCAGACGAGAACGTACTGACTCAACCGGCGCTCGCGACTGGCTCGCTGCCCCAGCGGCCGAGGGTCCCAGGCATGACCGCGCGCAGGCGGTTGAGCGGAGTGTGACTTCAAGCTCTTCGCGGTCGGACAGGTCCGCAATATCCGCTTCCACCACCTGCGCCACACGACCGCCTCGCTGCTGCTCATGAACGGCGCCGACCTAGACCGCTATCGAATTGACCCGATCTCGGAGGCGACACGGGACGAACGGTAACCGAGGCTGGACGCGCGGCTTGGACGGCGCGACAAATTCGGCGTGGTGGGCCGCTTGGCTGCTTTCGTCGCCGCATGGCATCCGAC